>CAURCY010000005.1:0-25808 GCA_963523355.1 uncultured Streptococcus sp. | reverse complement strand
CTAGATTATCAAACTCATACTTATCTCGCCAGAAGGTCAACTTCTTGCGAATGACGAAATTTGAACCGTTTCGTAGCTGAATAGTAAAGCGAGGAAGCAAAGTGAAAAATTCTTTGCTAATTTTACTGACTTGCTCACCATAGGCGTCATAGATGGTAAAGGTCTTAGGAATTTGGAAAAATGATCCTTCCACCTGATAGGCGATTTCTCCCCTGTCATCCTTGATAGCGAAGCGTTCGCCTCCAAGACGAAACTTTTGTTTGACAAGAAATGTTTTCATCAACACCTCCAAAAATCAAAAGACAAGCTCATATCACGAAGGGCGAAAAACCGCGGTACCACCTTCATTCAATGAACTTGTCATTCTCTTATTCTTATGCAATTGTCTGATTGAGTAGCATGATTTCCTAGCTTAGATGGCTCGCAGCACCGCCATTTCTCTGGACTAAGACAACTGAAAATCAAATCTCAACTTTCTTATTATATCGTTTTTTTAAGCTTGCGTCAACTGGAAATCATTCCCATTGAATCAGACCAATTACCTGTATCTTTGATTACTCTTTCAGGCGAACAAAATTAGCCAATATAATTGTTGATATTAAACAAATCCAAAATAACATATCACTCTCTCACTTTAATATTATCTAGACTGTCAATTGCATATCTACATTCTTTAAGATAAAGCAAACTAATAACAAAATCTAAATGTAAAAATCATTCATTAATCAATTCCTCAATTTCCTTTATCCCTTCAAATTCTCCAACATTTTCGAAAAGTTCTATAGCTCGTTTGAAATGTGTGTTGGATAATTCCGTATCTTCCAAGGCTAAATAGATCTCACCTAACCCTCTATAGCTACAAGCTTGAGAAATCACATCATCCGTCTCTAAAGATTGTACCAATGACAGATTCATGAATGTAAGAGCCTCATCAAGGTTGTTTAATTTTAATCTCACATAACCTTGTTCGTAGTTATTCACAGCTTTCTTTAAATTATCATTTGGAAAATGCTCTTCAACTATCTTCTCTTCATCTTCAATGAGTTTTAAAGCCTTATGAAAATCACCCTGATCTCTGTAGATCATAGCTAATTGATGTAAGCCAATGTGTTCATTTTCTTTATCTTCATTTTGTTGCGCCAATAAAATGTATTTCTCAAAGATATGGGTACATGAAACATAGTCTTTTTCTGCTAACAATAAATATCCCATCAAATTTAAAAGACTAAAATCCGTACAGGTATCAATGGAAAAATCTTGCTCAACTAACTTTTTAGCTTCTGATATTTTTCCTTCTAGAAACAAGTTCCAAGCTGTATCAATTTTAGAGTCCATCTATTTCCCCCTTCAACTACAAACAACCTTCATAAAATAGAATCACTCAACAAGAATATATTATTCTCTATCTATTGAGGATTAATCTTATAAACTATTAATCTGCATTAAAATAATCATAAACCTCTTTAAAGAGAGTCGGCAATATTCCTTGTTCTTCTTTGTCTAAATTATATTCAGAAACTAGCTCATCCATATAGTCAAATACAGTGAAATGTTTTTTTATTCCATTCATAACAAGCGCAAATTTCAAATCATTAAGTTCAGTTTTATTAAACTCTTTTAACTTCTTCACATCAATTCTAGTGATTGGATGAGAAATACCATCTAGAGTACTGTAAATCGTTTTTCCTAGTAAATAATCTGTCGTGGTATCAAATAATTTTGCTAATTTGACAACGGCGTCTAAATTAGGCTCTAAAGTTCCATTCTCCCAACGAGAATAAGTACCTTGTTATCCACCAATCATTTCAGAAATTTGTACCTGAGTTAACTTCTTGATCTTTCTCAGTTTCTTAAGACGATCTCCAAAAGAATCATTATTAAACATTGTATCCTCTTAAATATTCTAAACAGTATAAAACGGAATTATTCCATAAGGAATATTTATTTGAAGATTAAAGATTCTATTGAGAATATTATAGCATAAAAGGAGGTAAAAGCGTATGTAGCTAGTAGTCAATTTAAAAAATTTTAATGAAGGAGATAGAATTCAACAAATAAAAAAATCTTGAAACAAATGCGCCGTTATTTCACTTATCACTATTTTTATCCTCAATTTTCATATTACTAAACACAGCAACTAAAATAGAAAAAGATATGGCTATAAAAACTGACTTATATTAAAAAACGAACCAGCTTGACTGATTCGTTTCGTGACTGCTAACTCTACTTCCGATACATTTTAAACTGTAGGAAGAGGTCGCTATATTTGCCTGTCCATTTATGGTCAAATTTCTCATAAACTTCTAGGTGTTTCATGGTTTCAGCATCTGGATAGAAGGCCTTGTCTTCTTTTTTCTCCTCTGGGAGCAATTCCTTAGCTGGTAGGTTTGGTGTTGAATAGCCGACATACTCTGCATTTTTGAGAGCATTTTCGGGTTTCAACATAAAGTTGATAAAGGCATAGGCTGCATCTTGGTTTTTGACTGTTTTGGGAATGACCATATTGTCAAACCAAAGATTGCTGGCCTCGGTCGGAACCACATAGCGGAGGTTTTCATTTTTCTCCAGCATTTGGCTGGCTTCACCAGAGAAGGTCACACCGATAGCAGCGTTATTCTGAATCATGTAACCCTTCATCTCGTCGGCCACAATAGCCTTGATATTTGGAGTCAGTTTGTAGAGTTTGTCTACTGTCTCTTCTAACTGCTGGGTATCCTTGGAGTTGAGGCTGTAGTCTAGCGAATTGAGTCCTAGTCCCAGTACCTCACGTGCCCCATCAAAGAGCATGATAGAGTTCTTATACTCTGGCTTCCAGAGGTCATCCCAATGCTCAGGCGCCTCATCTACCATGGTTTCATTGTAGACAATTCCCAAGGTTCCCCAGAAGTAAGGAATGGAGAATTTATTGCCTGGGTCAAAGGACTGGTTGAGGAACTCTGGTCCGATATTTTCAAGACCTTCAAGTTTTGAATAGTCAAGCGGTACCAAGAGGTCTTCGTCCTTCATCTTGTTAATCATGTATTCACTAGGGATGGCAATATCGTAGGTCGTTCCACCCTGCTTGATCTTGGTATACATGGCTTCGTTGGAGTCAAAGGTCTCGTACTGGACTTGGATTCCTGTTTCTTCTGTAAATTGCTCCAAGAGTTCAGGATCGATATAGTCCCCCCAGTTGTAAATGACCAGTTTTTGACTATCTCGGCTATTGATTTTACTATCGAGATGAGTCGCAATTCCCCATAAGACGAGGATAATGGCTACAATTCCTGCTAAAAATGAATAGAGTTTTTTCATGCTTGCTCCTCCTTCTCACGTGAGATAAAGTAATATCCAACAACTAGGATAATACTAAAGAGAAAGACAAGGGCAGAGAGGGCATTGATTTCTAGCGAAATCCCCTTGCGAGCACGAGAGTAAATCTCGACTGATAGGGTTGAAAAGCCATTTCCCGTTACAAAGAAGGTCACGGCAAAGTCATCTAGCGAATAGGTGAAGGCCATGAAATAACCTGCAATGATAGACGGAGTCAGATAAGGAAGCATGATTTCCTTGAACATCTGAAATTGACTGGCACCAAGGTCATAGGCCGCATGAATCATGTCACCGTTCATTTCCTTGAGTCGAGGCAAGACCATCAAGACCACGATAGGAATGGAGAAGGCTACGTGACTAGATAGAACGGTCAAAAAGCCAAGTGAAAACTTGAGTTGGGTAAAGAGAATCAAGAAGCTGGCACCAATCATAACATCAGGAGCAACCATGAGGATATTATTGAGTGATAGAAAGGCTTCTTGGTATTTCTTACGAGACTGGTAGATATAAATAGCTCCAAAAGTCCCGATAATGGTCGCTATCAAGGCTGACAGAAAGGCCAAGAAAAAGGTCTGAGTCACAATCAACATAAGACGACCATCGCCAAACATGGTTTTAAAATGGCTCAGGCTAAAGCCTGTAAAGCTGTTCATGTCGTTTCCTGCATTAAAGGCGTAGCCAATCAAGTAAAAAATCGGCAGGTAGAGGACAAGAAAGACCAGTCCCAGATAAAGATTGGCAAATTTTTTCATCGTTCTCTCCTTTCCTTGGTCACCCACATGGTGATGAACATGGTCAAGATGAGAATTACACCGATGGTTGAACCCATACCGTAGTTGTCATTGGTCAGGAAGTTCTGCTCAATAGCCGTTCCCAGAGTAATAACACGGTTCCCACCAATCAAACGAGTCAGCATGAAGAGACTCAAGCTTGGAATAAAGACCGACTGAACTCCACTTCGCACGCCGTTCATAGACAGAGGGAAGATGACATGACGGAAGGTCTCCCACTTGGTCGCACCGAGGTCATAGCTGGCATTGATGAGATTGTTATCCATATCGTCCAAAACATTGAAAATCGGCAAAATCATAAAGGGAAGCTCGATGTAGCTTGCAACAAAGATAAAGGAGAAATCGGTAAAGAGCAACTGCTGTGAACCGATTCCGATGAATTCCAAAAATTGGTTAATAGAGCCATTTTGACCAAAAATTCCGATAAAGGCATAGGCCTTAAGGAGCAAATTAATCCAAGTAGGCAAGATAATCAGCATGAGCCAGAGTTGACGGTGCTTGAGACGGGTCAAAAAGAGGGCTGTTGGATAGCTGATAAGCAGGGTTACAAATGTCACAATTCCTGCATAAAGCACTGAGTTGAAACTCATTTTTAGGTAGGTCAAGTTTTGTGAAGCAAAGTAAGATTTATAGTTTTCTAAACTGAATTGTCCTTCAATATTGAAAAAGGATTGACCGAAAATCAAGACCAAGGGTGCCAGGACAAAGAGTGCAATCCAAAGCATGTAGGGCACTACAAAGAGTTTAGAGCTTGTTTTCTTCATCTCTTTCCTCCTCGATTGCATTGATCAGACCTGCTTCTTGCTCTTCGATTTCTACGTACTCCTCAATACGAGCATCGAACTCTTCTTCGGTTTCATTGAGACGCATGATGTGGATGTCTTCTGGTTCAAAGTCCAGACCGATTTCCTCACCAACAATGGCCTTACGAGTCGAGTGGATCATCCATTCATTTCCAAGTTCGTCATAGGCGATAATTTCATAGTGAACCCCACGGAAAAGCTGGGTATCGACCTTAACTTGGAGCTTGCCTTCTTCAGGAAGAGTAATGCGCAAGTCCTCTGGACGAATAACAACCTCAACAGGCTCATTTGGCTTCATCCCGCCATCGACCGCTTCAAAGCGTTTGCCGTTAAACTCAACTAAGTAGTCCTCAATCATGGTTCCTGGCAAGATATTTGACTCACCGATAAAGGTGGCAACAAAGTGGTTAATCGGCTCATCGTAGATATCTACTGGTGTTCCAGACTGGACAATCTCGCCATCATTCATAACGAAAATCCAGTCACTCATAGCCAGGGCTTCTTCCTGATCGTGAGTGACAAAGACAAAGGTAATGCCCAATCGTTGTTGCAGTTCACGCAGTTCGTACTGCATGTCTGTTCGCAATTTCAAGTCCAGCGCTGACAAAGGCTCGTCCAACAAAACCACACGGGGTTGGTTGATGATGGCACGGGCAATAGCCACACGCTGACGTTGTCCTCCAGAAAGTTTACGGATAGAACGTTTTTCGTAACCTTCCAACTGAACCATCTTGAGAACTTCAGCAACACGTTGCTCGATTTCTTTCTTGTCGATCTTACGCAAGCGAAGTGGAAAGGCAACATTTTCAAACACATTCATATGTGGAAACAAGGCATAGGATTGGAAGACAGTATGGACGTCTCGCTTGTTGGTTGGGATATCATTGATGCGGACACCGTCCAGTAAAATATCTCCTGTCGTCGCATCTAGTAACCCTGCAATGATGTTTAGGATGGTTGATTTCCCTGAACCAGATGCGCCTAGAAGGGTGTAGAATTTCCCTTCTTCCAACTCAAAGTTGATGTCTTTGAGAACCTTGGTGTTGCTGTCTTCAAAAACTTTAGAGACGTTTTTGAATTCAATAATTGGTTTTTTCAATTGTCATTTATTCCTTCTTTTTCATAGATTAACAGATCAGGGCTCTGTCAGGCCGCCACTACCTCGTGTAGGAGATTGAACTGCCTACATTCTTCTGCACTAACGATAGGCTTTCACCCCCTTTCCATGACATAGCAGCAGCTTTTCAACTACAGCTTCCTACTTGCTTTCACCTAAAATACGGACTTCTCTCTCAAGAGTGACGCCAGAGTGTTCCTTGACTTTTTCGATAACAGACTCAATCAAGTCCTCGTAGTCTTTAGCCGTTCCGTCAGCAACATTAATCATAAAACCTGCGTGTTTTTCTGAGACTTCTACTCCACCGATACGATAGCCTTTCAAGCCAGCTTCTGAAATTAATTGACCTGCAAAATGCCCTACTGGACGCTTAAAGACCGAACCACAAGATGGATATTCTAAAGGTTGCTTGAGTTCACGTAGATGCGTCAAGCGATCCATTTCTTGCTTGATAACCTGATGATTTCCTGGAGCAAGGGAAAATTTAGCTGACAAGACAACTGCACCAGACTCCTGAATGGCTGATTGGCGGTAACCAAAAGCCAAATCTTTGGCAGACAGGGTCTCGATTTCTCCATCCTTGGTCAATACCTTACAAGACTGCAAGATGTGGGCAATCTCGCCACCATAGGCACCAGCATTCATAAAGACAGCACCACCGACGCTCCCTGGAATGCCACAAGCAAACTCAAAGCCAGTCAAACTATGACGAAGGGCAATGCGAGTTGTTTCAATCAAGTTAGCACCAGCTTCAGCTTCAATGGTATAGCCATCAACGGAAACATTATTGAGCTTGTCACACAAGATGACAAATCCACGAATTCCACCATCACGAACGATGATGTTGCTAGCATTTCCAAGGACCATCCAAGGGATATTTTCTTGATTGGCAAATTTGACAACGCGCGCCAACTCAAAACGATTTCGTGGAAAGACCAAATAATCGGCCTCTCCACCTACTTTTGTATAACTATAGCTATGCAAGGGTTCTTTAAAACGGATATCAATCCCTTCTAAGATTTCAAGCATTTTTTCTTTTACTGACATGACACTCTTCCTTTTACAAAATTCATTCCATTATACCATTTTTAAGACCATTTGACGACCCTAAAAAAATCTTGGGCTTATTTTAAACAAAAAAAGAGGTTTCCCCTCTTTTTATGATTTTTTGCAAAAGATTGCCTTTGTTCCATAGGCAACCAGAACGAGCTCAAGTGCTAGGACAACTTCAACCAAGACTGGATTGGTCAACCAGCCAACTTGGGCAAGAGATGGTGCCAGGTCAAAGAAGGCATGTAGTCCATAGGCCGCTAGGAGATAAATCCATTTCTTCTGGCGAACAGCTTGGTAAACCCAAACAGTCAAAAGCAATTGGAAACCTAGAGCCAAAATTCGCTCAAAACCAAGCAAATAAATCTGCCAGACAGAAAGTGACTGAATGGTTTTCAACATATTTTCAGACAGCAATTGCATGACCTGTGGATTCTGAGTTTGAACTGCTGAGAGAACGATGTAGAGATTAATCAAACTAGTAAGACCTAGGAAAATCAACTCCAAGCCACCATGCCCCAATCCATAAGCCAAGGCATCTGCCTTTTCCAAACTTCTCTTTTTCTCCAACCATTTGAAGAAAACAAGGCGAGCAGTTTCCTCAAAAAATGCTGCCATAGCTAGGCCATAGATGATATAGACAAGCGGATGGTCTTGCAAGAGGGCAATACTACCGTCTTTTTGAGGATGTAAAACCAAGATATGCACCAGTTTTTCCAAAATCTGTGAAGAGACAAAGAAGGCAACAGCCCCCAAGCCCAAGACAGCTAGATTAATCTGGTATTTCTTTTTGGCATACCAAATGCTCCCAAACAGAAAAGCTAGCAACAGCACCATGGTAATGATAATATGAATGGTCATTTTCTTCTCCTATTCCGCCTTTTCAATATCTTTTTTCATCTCGTCAACATTGAACTTAGCAAACAAGTATTGACGGTCTTGGACTGGGAAACGTTGATCCAACTGGTCAACAGCTCCCACCTCAATAATGCCTTCCTTGATGACAAAGTCCATGACATGTCCACCGAAGGTCAAATCATCTGAGATGAAGTGCAGATGGTAGCCTGCCACACTGACTCCATGGAAAATCTCTGGCGTCCAGAAACCAACGATGGTTCCCGCCACATTGTCACGACTATATTCCGGTTGATGGGTTGCGACATCAGCAAACTTGGTATCTGGTGTCGACTTGGGAATCATGCGCACATGCATATGCGAAAATTCCCCGCGAATCTTGATCGAGCGGAAAAGATTTTCCCCATCATAATAAGACTCGATTCGTTCTTCCAATTCCTTGTCTGTCATCTCAAACCGCTGGCGGAAAATAACCTCGGCCTGATGCGGTACCACTGCTGCGTAAGGAATAAGGGCATCGGGTGATACTTCTACAATTTCTGGTTGCTCTCCTGAGCCTTTGGCCTGATAAGCCTTACCATCCAAAACAATCAATTCCCCATCAATAGAATCCAAGGTTCCCAAACCAAGGTCACCATGCTCTAGCAATTCTCCTACTGTCATGGTACCACCATAAAGGCCAGCCATCAAGGCTCCAAGGGTATTGTATTGAAATAATTTCACTGGTTCCTGCACGTTCTTATCCATTCACTTTCTTGTCTGTTATTCTATAAATGTTACTCCTAAGTATACCACATTTGCCCCTAGATGTGAACGAGAGAAACACTCTAGACATTGCCAAGAAGGAAAAAAAAAGGTACAATGTAACAAAATCAAGGGAGGTCTGGAATGAAGAAACAAAGCAAGTACCAAGAGGTTATTTCCTATCTGAAAAATGGTATCGAGTCTGGACGCTTTCCAACGGGTAGCCGCCTGCCTTCTATCCGTCAACTGAGCCTTGACTTTCACTGTAGCAAGGACACCATCCAGAGGGCCCTGCTGGAATTACGGCACGAACAATACCTCTATTCCAAGCCCCAGAGTGGCTACTATGTCCTAGAACAAGGGCAACACCAGGACCTAGAAATCGAGGTTACAGGCGAACATGCCAGCGCCTATGACGATTTCCGACTCTGTGTCAATGAAACCTTGATTGGCCGAGAAAACTACCTTTTCAACTACTATGACAACCAAGAAGGATTAGAAGACCTAAGACAGTCCATTCACAAACTCCTCTTTGATCAAGCCCTCTACTGCAAGGCTGACCAACTGGTACTGACTTCTGGAACCCAACAAGCCCTTTTTATCCTCTCTCAAATTTCCTTTCCTAGCCAAGCCAAGGAAATCTTGGTGGAACAGCCGACCTACCATCGGATGAATCGCCTCTTGATTGCTCAAGGTCTGGACTATCAAACGATTGAACGAGGCATTGATGGGATTGACTTGGAGGAGCTGGAAGGACACTTCAAAACAGGAAAAATTAAGTTTTTCTATACCATTCCTCGATTTCACTATCCTCTGGGGCATTCCTATTCTGAGCAGGACAAACGAGCTATTCTTGACTTAGCTGCCAAGTATGGTGTCTATATCGTAGAGGACGACTATCTGGGTGATTTGGATTCCAAGAAGGGCCAGACCTTCCACTATCTGGATACAGAGGAGCGCGTCATTTATATCAAGTCCTTCTCAACCAGCCTCTTTCCAGCCCTGCGGATTACGGCACTCATTCTTCCAAATGCTATCAAGGAAGCCTTTGTGGCCTACAAAAATATCCTAGACTACGACAGCAACCTCATCATGCAAAAGGCCCTGTCACTCTATATTGACAGTCAATTATTTGAGAAAAATCGGCTAGCTCGCTTATCCAATCAGGAAGCTTACCAAAAACAAATCGAGGAAAGACTAGCTAAAACACCTTGTCCCCTTCCTCATTTTCCCCTACACGATGGTTTATTGCTAGACCTGAGACAGTATCCTAAAATCGCCAGCCTCAAACACAGTCAACTGAAATTGGACTTCTTTGAGAAAGCTTACTTGGATACCTGCCCTTATCAATTTACCAAGGTGTCCTTAGAGAACCTAGAAAATGTTTTAAACTATTTAAAAGCAGAATTGGATTGACTTCCAACTCTGCTTTTTTCTTATACTCTTCGAAAATCAAATTCAAACCACGTCAGCGTCGCCTTACCGTACTCAAGTACAGCTTGCGGCTAGCTTCCTAGTTTGCTCTTTGATTTTCATTGAGTATTATTCTTCAACTTCTGTTAGGCTGGCTGCTTTTTCAAGATATCTTTGGTAAGTTCCTTCATCCTTGAGTTTTTGGATGACCTTGTCCACCACTTCTTTCAAATCAGCACTATTTTTTCTAAGGGCAACTGCATTGGCTTCGCCGTCCTTCATCTTCAAGCTGACAGTTGCGACAGCTAGGTCTGCATTTTTAGCGGCATAGCTAAGCGCAACAGGCTCATCCATGTGAACAGCATCTACTTTTCCAGCCTGTAATTCATTAACAGCTTCACCCATATTAGTTAGGGAAGTCAACTGAGCTTTTGGCAATTGTTCCTTGACCATAGCTTCTGGAACAGTCCCTTTTTGGGCTGCAATATTAGCACTTTCAAGGCTAGTTAAATCCTTGTATTTTTCTACATCAGCCTTACGAACCAAGAAACTAATCTTGTTTTCATAGTAAGGGATTGAAAAATCAAAGACTTCTTTTCTCTCATCAGTAGCGCTAATTCCCGCAACTGCTAGGTCAGCCTTACCAGTTTGAAGACTGGTCAAGACATTATCAAAACTCATGCTTGAAATTTCCAACTTCACCCCAAGTTCATCAGCGATAGCTTGTGCCATATCAATATCCGCACCGACTACCTGATTTTTCCCGTCAACTAAGGATTGGAATTCAAAGGGTGCATAGTCAGGACTAGTCGCCACAACTAATTTCCCCTTTTGCTTAATGGCCTCAACAGCTGACTGAGAACCATTAGAACCCGACTGGCAAGCCACTAAGAAGAAACTTGCAAGAAAGCTACATAAAACAAATATCCATTTTTTTGATTTCATAAATAAACAACCTCTCTGTTAATTTTGTATAATTATAACGCTATCCAAGTTACTTGTCAAGTATTTTTCTTACATTTTCATAAAATATATTTACTAAAAAATAGAAATACAGTGGTTAGTTTATCTATCTATTGGGAACTTATTTTCAAAAAAATCATTTATCATATCTTGATGCTGCTGGTTTACAATTGCAATATTTTGTATGTCACTATGATCAAAAAATCCTAATTCTAAAGTTTCATCACTTGTAAAAAAATTTGTAGAGATAGAAGTTTCAGATGAAACTAAATACAAGATTGTAAGAACTTGAGCCTCATCACCATTCGGATAACTATCTGAATATTTTGTATAAATATTTAAGAGTTTTTCCACCCTCACTTCGACTCCTGTTTCTTCATAAAACTCTCGCACTAAAGCTTCTAAAGCCGATTCTCCTAATTCAAGAGCACCACCTGGTAATCCCCACGTTCCTTTATCTGCTCGTTTTTGTAATAAAATTTTTCCTGATTGACTTAATATTCCACAGGTAAAATTTAAAATAATTTTATCTTTTCCAACTTTTTTTCTGATATTCTGTATGTAGTTCATTATTCACCTCTGACAAAGTAAACTATCTATACAATGAAAGCTTACTGTATTAAAAAGTAAGCTTTCACAATAATTTTATCCTTTGAATACTTTATAGTTCGACAATCTTACCTGTTTCAAAGTAAACAACCCATTCACAGATATTTTTGGCATAGTCTCCAATACGTTCCAAGAAGGCAATCACTTGGAAATAATCACGACCTGTAACAATGGCATCAGGATTTTTCTTGATTTCTTCTGTAGCCAAGTCACGAATGCTATCAAAGTAATGGTTGATTTTTTCATCCATTGCTGCTACTTCATAGGCCTGGTCTACTGAACCATTCAGATAGAGTTCTAGGGCTGCTTCAACGAAGTTCTTGACATCGCGACCCATTCTCTTGATTTCTTCTTCAACAGCTGGGATACGTTGCTCACCCTTCATACGAATTGCCGCTTTTGCAATGGAAACGGCATGGTCACCCATACGTTCCAAGTCAGATACAGCCTTCAAGACTGTCAGAACAGTACGCAAGTCCTGAGAAACCGGTTGTTGAAGGGCAATCATTTCAAATGATTTCTTTTCCAATTTCACTTCGTATTCGTTTACTTCTGCATCGTCTTCGATGACTTCCTTGGCCAAATCACGGTCATGCGTAACAAAGGCACGCACTGTCCGATTGATTTGGGATAGCACTTCTTGTCCCATAGCATAGAACTGGTTGTGCAATTTCTCCAAATCTTCTTCAAATTGAGAACGTAACATCATTTATCTCCTTATCCAAATTTTCCTGAAATATAATCTTCTGTTTCCTTGTGTTGTGGGTTGAGGAACATCTTCTTGGTATCGTTAAACTCAATCAAATCTCCATCTAGGAAAAATCCTGTCTTGTCAGAGATACGAGAGGCTTGTTGCATAGAACGCGTAACCAAGAGCATGGTATATCTATCTTTTAGACCATACAAGGTTTCCTCAATCTTACCAGCCGAGATAGGGTCCAAGGCTGAAGTCGGTTCATCCAAGAGAATGATTTTAGGACTTGTTGCCAAGACACGGGCAACACAGACACGTTGCTGTTGTCCACCTGAAAGCCCGATAGCTGAATCATGCAGGCGATCCTTGACCTCATCCCAGATAGAAGCTCGTTGCAAGGCTTTTTCTACCGCTTCATCCAGAACCTGCTTATCCTTAACTCCATTGATACGAAGCCCGTAAACAACATTTTCGTAGATAGACATAGGGAAGGGGTTGGGTTGTTGGAAAACCATACCGATTTCCTTCCGCAATTCAACTGTATCTGTACGTGGGCTGTAAATGTTGTGGCCGTTATATACCACTGAACCAGTTGTGGTTACCTCTGGATTGAGATCCCCCATGCGGTTGATAGCCTTGAGAAGGGTTGACTTCCCTGATCCAGATGGACCAATCAAGGCTGTAATTTCCTTAGGTTGGAAAGATAGGGAAACACTATTCAAGGCCTTCTTTTGATTGTAGTAAACGGACAGGTCTGACACCTGTAAAATCGCTTCTGTCATACTGTTTCCTTTCTATCCAAAGTGTCCTGTCACGTAGTCATTGGTTGACTGTAGTTTGGCATTTTGGAAAATATTAGAGGTCTTATCGTACTCGATCAAGTCACCCAAGTAGAAAAATCCTGTGTAGTCACTAGCACGCGCAGCCTGCTGCATACTGTGGGTCACGATGATGATGGTAAAGTCCTTCTTTAATTCCAGCATGGTTTCTTCCAGCTGGGCTGTCGCAATCGGATCCAAGGCTGACGCCGGTTCATCCATCAAGAGGATATCTGGTTTAACAGAGATAGCACGAGCGATACAGAGACGTTGCTGCTGACCACCTGATAGGGTCAAGGCTGACTTGTGCAAATCGTCTTTGACCTGGTCCCAAAGGGCAGCCTGACGAAGAGAAGTTTCCACAATTTCATCCAAAACTTGCTTGTCCTTAACTCCTGCACGTTCATGGGCAAAAGTGATATTGCGGTAGATAGACTTGGCAAAGGGATTTGGGCGTTGGAAGACCATTCCAATGTGCTTACGCATCTCATAGACATTGATTTCTGGACGGTTGACGTCAATCCCTTGATAGAGAATTTGACCTGTTACCTTGGCAATATCAATGGTATCATTCATACGATTGAGACTGCGGAGGTAGGTTGATTTCCCTGAACCAGAAGGGCCAATTAAGGCTGTAATTTTATTTTTTTCAAATTGCATATCGATGCCCTTGATGGATTCTTTTTTACCGTAGTAAACATGTAAATCCTTAGTAGAGAGGGCCACTTTCTCTTCAGGAAAGGTGATGATATGCTTTTCATCCCAATTATATTTTGACATGGCTTCTCCTTTAGGCAGCGGTTAATTTCTTATGTAGGTAGCTTCCGAGTTTACGGGCTCCAAAGTTAAAGATGAGGATAAAGATGAGGAGCACGGCAGCAGAACCTGCTGATACGATGGTTCCATCTGGAATAGTTCCTTCACTATTGACTTTCCAGATGTGGACAGCCAAGGTTTCTGCTTGACGGAAGATAGAGATTGGGCTAGTAACACTGAGAATATTCCAGTTAGACCAGTCAAGGGCTGGAGCGGATTGTCCTGCTGTATAGATAAGAGCTGCAGCCTCACCAAAGATACGACCAGAAGCTAAGACGACCCCAGTTACAATACCTGGAAGGGCTTCTGGAATGACCACATGGACCACAGTCTCCCAACGAGAAATCCCAAGGGCTAAACCAGCCTCACGTTGCGTGTGGTGAACGTGTTTCAAACTGTCCTCAACATTACGAGTCATCTGAGGCAGGTTAAAGACCGTCAAGGCCAAGGCACCTGAAATGATTGAAAATCCATACTCAAACTGAACTACAAAAATCAAGTAACCAAAGAGACCTACAACCACTGATGGGAGTGAAGACAAGATTTCAATACAGGTTCTGACAAAGTTGGTCACAGGACCTTTTTTAGCATATTCAGCTAGGAAAATCCCAGCTCCCATAGACAAGGGCACAGAAATAATCAAGGTAATAACCAAAAGGAAGAAGGAATTATAGAGCTGAATTCCAATCCCTCCGCCTGCTTGGTAAGAAGATGATTTGCCAGTCAAGAAAGACCAAGAGATGTGGGGCAAACCACGAACCAAGATATAAAGAATCAAGGATGCCAGGATGGCAACGATAATTCCTGCAATCGAGTAGAGGACAGCTGTTGCAATTTTATCTAATTTCTTAGCGTGCATAGTTTTTCTTTCCTCTTTCTTTCGTAATCAATTTAATCACACTGTTGAAGGCCAAACTCATCAAGAGCAAGACTAAGGCCAAGGACCAGAGAACGTTATTGTCAACTGTTCCCATAACGGTATTTCCGATACCCATGGTCAAAACAGAGGTCAAGGTTGCAGCAGGTGTTGTCAATGAAGTTGGGACGACGGCTGAGTTTCCGACCACCATCTGAATGGCCAGAGCCTCTCCAAAGGCACGCGCCATCCCAAAGACTACTGCGGTGAAAATCCCTGAACGCGCTGCCTTCAAGGTCACGCGCCAGATGGTTTGCCAGCGAGTGGCCCCCATAGCCAAACTAGCTTCGCGGTAGTGACGAGGCACCGCACGCAAGCTGTCCGTTGTCATAAAGGTTACCGTCGGTAAAATCATGACAAAGAGAACGAAAATCCCTGACAAAATCCCAAAACCAGTTCCACCAAAGACACTACGGACAAAAGGAACTACGACCTGCAAACCGATAAATCCATACACGACTGAAGGAATCCCGACTAGCAATTCAATGGCTGGTTGCAAGATTCTAGCACCTTTTGGTGAGACTTCAGTCATAAAGACTGCCGCACCAATGGCAAAAGGAGTTGCGATAAGGGCTGATAGGATTGTGACAATAAAGGAACCCAAAATCATTGGAAGCGCACCAAATTGTTTACCTGAAGGATTCCAAGTTTGTCCAAAGAGGAAATCAAAGATATTAACCCCATTTACAAAGAAGGTCGACAAACCTTTTTGGGCTACGAAAATCAAAATCATAGCCACAATGATGACAATCAAAGACAGACAGGCAAAGGTCAAGCCTTTTCCTAGTTTCTCTAGACGAGAGTTCTTTGAGGGAGAAAGTAATTTTTTAGCTAATTCTTCTTGATTCATTAGTGACTCCCTTCTAGTGCTGTCACCGTTCCTACAGCATCTTTTTCAACCTTCATTTCCTTGACAGAAATATAGCCCATCCCCTTAACGATTCCACTTTGCGCTTCATCTGAGAGGACAAAGTTGAGAAATTCTGCCACCAATTCATTTGGTTGACCTAGGGTGTACATGTGTTCATAAGACCACAAAGGCCAGTTATTGCTTGTAACATTTTCTGCAATCGGCTCATAGCCATTCAATTTCATGCGTTTAACCGAGTCATCCACATAGGCAAAGGCTAGGTAAGAAATGGCTCCTGGTGTCTGGGAAACAATGTTTTTGACCATCCCATTTGAATCCTGTTCTTGACTCTGCACGGCAGATTGACCATCCATGATAACACTATCAAAGGTTGCACGAGAACCAGAACTTGCCGCGCGGTTGATAATGGAAATGGCTAGGTCTTTCCCACCGACTTCTTTCCAGTTGGTTACTTTACCTGTGAAGATGCTACGGAGTTGTTCAGTTGTCAGATTTTCAACATCAACTTCCTTGTTCACAATCACTGCCAAGCCCGCTACGGCTACCTTATGGTCCACTAGAGCGGAGGCGTTGATACCGTCTTTTTCCTCGGCAAATACGTCTGAATTTCCTACATCAACGGCTCCAGACTGAACCTGAGACAGACCTGTACCAGATCCTCCACCTTGGACGTTGACTGTTTTTCCAACGTGCATAGAGCCAAATTCATCTGCTGCTGCTTCGACCAAGGGCTGAAGAGCCGTTGAGCCAACAGCTGTCATGGATTCTCCACGATCAATCCAGCTAGCACATCCCGCCAAAGAACCTGCCAGCAAAAGAGCTGCAAGGGATAGAGCGAGTTTTTTCCTTTTTTTCACTGTTTTTCTCCTTGAAAATAATGGTGAATGCTGTGAATTTTTTCAACTATTTTTTTATGTTTTTCTTTTTTAAAATTGAGAGCAAACTGAAGTTGATAGCTTAATTTTACTAGAAATTTGCTCACTTGCCGTCTCCACCAATTTTGACTTAAAATGAAAGACAATTTGAAAAAAATTCATACTTCCACTATAACATAGACAAGCTACTTTGACTAGCATTTTCACTTGAATCTGAGGCCTTTTGGAAAATAATTTTTCAAAACATTTCCAGTCACCTTAGCAAAGCCCAAACCATTGCCTTGAACCAAAACTTGGTACCAACCATTTGGCAGACTTTCCGCCAGCTGAACAGTTTCTCCAGCGGCATACTTTACAAACGATTCTTGGTCAATTTCAACCGACTGCTTGACCTGACTCGGTTTCAAGGCTAAGCCAAGAGCGAAACTGGGCTCAAAGCGTTTCTTCTTAAAGGTACCCAGATGCAGACCATTGCGAGCAATCTTGAGCTTCCCTAGATCTGGCAAGAGTTCTGGCAATAGATAAAGCTGATCTCCAAAAGTTTGCAAGATACCGGGTAAATTGACCCTCAAGTGTTTTTGGGCAAATTCCTGCCACAAAGTAACTTGTTCTCGGCTTAGGTTGCTCTTGCTTGCCTTAAATTTAGGGACAGGATTTTCACCTTTAAACCGTAGATGGGCTACAAACTGCCCTTCTCCCTTAAAATGATGAGGGTACATCCGAGCCGTTTCTGGCAGGTCAATTCCCGCTACCATTCCATTGATATGTTCAACTGGCAACAAGTCAAAATCATACTCTTCCAACAACCAATTGACAATCTCTTCATTTTCCTCAGGTGCCCAAGTACAGGTCGAATAAACCAGACGACCACCTTCAGCTAACATGGTCACTGCATCTTCCAGAATTTCTCTTTGCAAACTAGCACATTGACTCGGATAATCGAGACTCCAATAATCCATAGCATCTGGCTGCTTACGGAACATCCCTTCACCAGAGCAAGGGGCATCAAGGACAATGAGGTCAAAATAGCCTTTAAAGACCTTAGCCAAGCGATCAGCAGATTCATTGGTCACCACGACATTTGTCGCTCCAAAGCGCTCCATGTTTTCTACTAAAATCTTAGCCCTTTTGCTTGAAATTTCATTGGAAACAAGAAGACCCTCTCCTGCTAGATAGGCTGCAAGCTGAGTTGATTTACCACCTGGAGCAGCGGCCAGGTCCAAGACCTTCATTCCAGGACTTGGTTGGGCTACCTGAGCTACCATTTGAGCAGCAGGTTCTTGCGAATAAACTAAACCAGTAGCATGCTCAGGCGATTTCCCTGAAACCTTCCCATAATGTCCCCAAGGAGTTTGAGGAATAGGATCAGAAAATAAAGCTTGCACTTCTTTTAAAGGATTAACCCGAAAGGCCGAAACCGCTTCCTCCTCAAAAGAGGCAAGAAAATCTCTTGCCTCATCTCCTAGTATCTCTTCATATTTTTCAACAAATCCTTCTGGAAATTGCATTTAAGTTCTTTTCCTTTCGTAAATATAGGACTGAATTTCCTCCTGCATCTCAAGAGGTAGCATCATGACCGGCTGTCTGGTTTGAAAATCAAGAGCTTGACCAGATAGGGTCACAACCCGATAGCCCAGACTTTCCCCTAAAATACTAGCCGCAGCATAATCCCATGGTTGCAGATAGGTGACATAGGTCAACAAACGCCCTGACAAAATCTTGGCAAAACTAATGGCCGCACTCCCATAGACACGAACACCAAGAACAGCTCGGCTCAAATCAGCCAGCCCCCATTCATTGGTTTCCAGCATGCCACTATTTCCTGCAATGAGAAAATCTCCAAGTGATTTTGCTTTAAAGGGAACTAGGGGCTGATCATTTCTACAAACTGGAAACTTACCACCACCGTGATAACAATCCCCTTTGACCACATCATAAATTAGACCAAACTGTCCCTGGCCATTTTCAAAATAAGCCATCATAACAGCAAAATCTTCCTGCTGGGCAACAAAATTATTGGTGCCATCAATGGGATCAATGACCCAAACCTTGCCCTCTTGAACTGAAGCACGCAAACAGCCCTCTTCAGCACAAATCTCATCCTCAGGATAACGGGATAAAATCTCACTAACCAAGAGCTCCTGAACTTCCTTGTCCAGTCTGGTCACCAAGTCTGTTGGAGAGGACTTGGTCTCAACCTGCAAGTCTTCCTGCATATGGTCAAGGATGTACTGGCCCGCTTTCTTAATTAGCTCTTTAGCAAATTCAAACTTACTTTCCAAGAGAAATCTTTCCTTCCCCTTTTTCCTTAGCCGCCTGAACTGCTCGGTAAAGCGAATAGCCACTAACTGTTTCAAATTCTCGTCCCAAACGTTTCTCTTCGCTCTTACTTGGCACGACCGCCTTGAATCCCTTATAGGAGTCCAGTAACTTTTTAGCCTCTACCTTGCCTTCATAGGCAGCTTCAACATCATTAAAAAAAGAAAGCACTGAAGCAAGTTCTTCAGTGCTCCACGACAAATCTAGTGGGTAACTATACTGTTTGTTCATTAACTAATACCAGCTCTCATTCTTGCTTCTTTTAGTTCTTGCTTACGGTAACTACGAGGGAGAAAAGCACGAATCTCATCTTCATTAAAACCGATCTGCATGCGTTTGGCATCGATAATAATGGGACGACGCAAAAGACTTGGATACTGCTCAATCAAATGAAGCAATTCCGATACCGAAATACTTTCTACATCAATATCTAATTTTTGAAAAATTTTTGAACGAGTTGAAATGATGTCATCAGTACCATTTTCGGTCAAGGAAAGAATGTGTTGCAATTCTTTTCTTGTTAAGGGACTGGTCATAATATTGTGTTCCTCAAAGGGCACCTTATGTTTTTCTAACCAGGCCTTTGCCTTACGACATGAAGTACAGCTCGGTGATAGAAATAGTGTAATCATGCTTTTCTCTTCTTATCTATACTTTGCTAATTCTATTATACAAAAAAATAAAGCGCTTGACTAGAGATTTTTAGAAAAAAAGCCTATTTTTTCAAGAAAAATAGACTGTTTGCGAACGATTGAGGTAAGGTAGATTTAGTTAATTCACTCTTGACAATAGTTTCGAATCACACACCTAACTTATTTACTCAAAATAAGAACATCTTTAGTATTATTTCCTAAGACTTTTCAGGTACAGAAAACCAAAGAAGCTTTCATAGAGGGCAAAAAAGAGGAGGAAGGCATGAAGGAAGAAGGTCTCTGGCAAAATCAGTATAACAGGATCCTTGGCTGGATCAAAAAGCCAGGTATCATCTCCCACAAAGAGAATTTGATGGAAAAGAGTAAAGAATTGGTCAAAACCAATCAAAACTCCCCCAAGACCAATCAGCAAAGGCAAAACCACTAGAGCTAAAAGCTCTTTACTAAATAAAGATAAAAAGCCCTTTTTCACAATCCCTTTGACAAAGAAATAGAAACTTGGTAGTGTCACAAGAGCAACTAGCTGCACCAAGTGAAAGAGATTCTTCACCACCGCAAAGTGATGTAGCCCAGATACTGACGAACGAAAATCAGGCATCTGCAAGTCCTGACTAAAAGGATTGGTCAGGTAATTCATCAAGATATGAAAGTTGTACTGAATGGTTTCTGGTTTTAGATAAACCCGATTTGTTAAGTTCAGCCACTCAATCTCCAAAGGATAAAAAATCCAAGCCAAATAAATGGTCAAAAGGATTGAGAGGGAGAGGAGAAAGAGCATAGAGCCCCAAAAGGTCAGTTTAGTTTTCATCAAAATCCCACTCCGCAAGGCTAGAAACCACATGAGTCGGTGCGATTGGCAGGTCTGCCACTTCTTCTGCCTTGGTAAAACCTGTTGTCACCAAGAGCGTTGGAATGCCATTGTCAATCCCTGCTCGGATATCTGTTAAATAGTTATCCCCAACCATAATCAACTCTTCACGTTCCAAACCTAAGTGCTCAACTGCCTTGTTCATAATGATAGCATTTGGCTTCCCGATATAAACAGGCTTCACTCGTGTTGCTACTTCGAGTAGCGTAATCAGTGAACCAGCACCAGGCAAAAGACCGCGCTCTGTCGGGATGTTGAGGTCAGGGTTGGTTCCGATAAAATGAGCTCCCTTTTGGATAGCTAGAGTTGCTGTCGCAAATTTTTCATAATCGACTTGCCAGTCTAGTCCAACTACCACATAGGCAGGATTATCCTTGTCTTCCACATAACCAGCCGCTTTGATGGCTTCCTTAAGCCCTGCTTCTCCGATGACATAGACGGTCTTTTCAAGCCCCAAGTCGTTCATATAGTCGATAGTCGCCAAAGTCGCTGTGTAGACAGTCGATAGGGGCGTATCGATATTAAAATTCTGAGCCAACATCTCCTGAACACTCTCTGGAGTGCGGGTTGTATTGTTGGTCACAAAAAGATAGGGGATAGCCCGCTTTTGCAATTCATGGATAAAAGCCTCCCCTTCTGGGATTCTGTCTTTCCCCTTATAAATCGTTCCGTCTAAATCAATTAAGTAGCCTTTGTATTTCATACTTTCTCCCTAATCCTTTTTTATTTCTTGCCAAGTGATGATTGCTTGGGCATTGGTAGCCCCGTCGCTTGTAATCTCATGCTTGCTTTCCAGTCCAGTCCGTTCAACAGCCGATGTAATCACCCCACCTGGTCGAACTTCCTTGACATACTTGAGGTTGATTTTCTTGGGAATATATTGGGTCAAAAAATCCGCTCCCATGACCTCAAAAATCCAGTCCAAGTATTTACTGTTATTGACATGACCATTCATATCCAAATCGTAAAAACGGACATGGTAATCCTTGCTGATTGGCTCGTTCAAGGACTCATATTTTGGTCCACGAATCAGCTTTTTATCAAAATCAGACTGGTAAGGAGCCACAATATCAGGTTCGACAGCATGGACTTTTCGACTATCTCGATCCATGAGAACAAAGGTCGCCAACATGCGAATGATTTCTTGACCTGCTTCATCATAGATAGTGAAACGGCGATAGCAAAAGAGTCGATTGTAGCTCAAGGCTTCCGTTTCAATGGTGATTTCTTCCGCAAAACAAGGCAAACGAACCACCTCAATATCATAGTCTGTGATAATCCAGACCAGATTATAGTCTTCCAAAATGGCCTTATCACTAACTCCCAGCTCAATCGACTGCATCCCTGAAACTTGTAGGGATAGTAAAATCACATCTGGGAGTTTGATATGACCGTTCATATCAGCCATATCAAAAGGAATTTTCATTTTCATTTGATAAGTTAAGCCCATCATCCTACTCCAAAATAAATCGTTCTGCTACAGTGTCTCCCAAAAAGAGACCTCTTTTTGTCATGCGCACGCGATCACCCTCTATTTGCATGAGACCTTGTTGAACCAAGTCTCTGACAATTTCTCCATAAAGTCCATCAAAAGACCGTCCAAATTTTTCCTCAAATCGCACCATGGAGACTCCTGATTTCTTGCGGAGTCCCAAGAACATTTCTTCTTCCATTTGCTCTTTTTGACTCAGGTGCTCTTCTGTGATACGTGCATTGCCTTCCTCAACTGCACTGAGATAATGACGAATCGGACCATGATTTTTATAGCGCACTCCGTTGACATAACCAGAGGCCCCAGCACCGATGCCATAGTATTCAGCATTATCCCAGTACATGAGATTATGGCGACTTTCAAAACCAGGCTTTGAGAAATTGGAAATCTCATAATGCTCAAAACCAGCTCGCTCCAGCTCTGCAATGATGTACTCAAACATCTCAGCTTCCAGTTCCTCCTTAGGCAGAGGTAATTTCCCTCGTCGCATACGGTTCATAAAGACCGTATGGTTTTCTAAAATCAAGCTATAGAGACTCATGTGGGGAATATCCAGTCCAATAGCCTTAGCCACATTTTCCTTGACCTGCTCCATGGTCTGACCTGGCAGTGCATAAATCAAGTCTATAGAGATATTGTCAAAACCAGCCAGTTTCAGGCGGTCGATATTTTCATAAATATCCTTCTCCAAATGACTGCGCCCAATCTTTTTCAGCATTTTATCGTCAAAGGTTTGCACACCTAGCGAAACACGATTGACAGCCGAGTTTTTCAAAACAGCTATCTTATCTGCATCCAAGTCGCCTGGATTGGCTTCAATGGTCAACTCTTCTAAGACAGACAAGTCCAAGTTTTTAGTCAAGCCCTTCAATAACACCTCCAGTTGAGAAGCTGACAAAGCTGTCGGTGTGCCACCACCGATATAGAGGGTTCGCAACTTTTGAATATCATAAGATTGAAACTCTTCTAACAGATGTTCCAAATAACTATCTACCGGCTGATTCTTGATAAAAACTTTTGAAAAGTCACAATAATAACAAATCTGGGTACAAAATGGGATGTGCACATAGGCTGACGTTGGTTTTTTCTGCATAGTAATTATTATACCACAAAGACAGGCTACGAGAAAAAAATCACCATCCCCAGATACATAGTCCGTCCAGAGATGGTGATGGTTTATTCTTCTGTTATGTCAATAACAATCTCTTCTGATTCATCAAGAGTTTCGGCTTTTTCTTGCCATTGCTCCTTGAGATTATTGAATCGATCTTTTGATGCTTCTGTCGCTTGGCGAGCACATGATTTGGCTTGAGCAAGTACACTGTCCACAGTGATTTCACCTGACTCAACCTGTTCTTTGGTTTTAAGAACAAAATCTGTAGCCTGCTCCTTAACTTCTGTCAGTTTTTCACAGACCTGCTCCTTGGCATACTCAGGATCTTCTCTCAAATCATCTAGAAAATCTTGAGCCTGACTGCAAACTTGTTTGCCCTTGTCGCTTGTTAAAAACAAGGCAAGAGCTGCACCTGAAATGGTTCCTAAAAGGATTGAGGATAGTTTACCCATAAGAATTCTCCTTTTTTATTTTTTGAAAAATTTACTTGCTACACGTAGAGCTGACAAACTTGCACCAGTCTTGAGTGTTTTTGAACCAGCTGATGAAGCTTTCTTGCTCAATACACGCGCATGGTCATTGAGATCTGAAACAGATAGAGATAAATCTGCAACAGCACTAAAGAGTGGATCAATCGTTGCCACCTTGACATTGATATCATCTGCCAAGACATTGACCTTAGCCAGCAATTCATTGGTATGATGCAAGGTCACATCCACATCTGAAGTCAAGGTTTTAATCGTCTTCTCTGTTTCATCGATAACACGTCCAAGCTTTTGTACAGTAATGATTAAATACACTAAAAATACAATCAAAGCAAGGGCTACAAGAATATATGCAACTTCTAACATTTAGTTTTCCTCCTCTGAAACATAGTAAGGGGCCTTCTTTCGATTTTGATATAGAATGATAAAAATACCCAGTCCGATAAGGACAACTGATAGCCATTGAGACACTCGAAGGCCAAAGAACATGAGGCTATCTGTTCGCATGCCTTCGATGACCATACGACCGAAACCATACCAAATCAAGTAGAAAGCAGTGATATGACCTCGTCTGAGACTCTTCCATTTTCGTCTAAATATCAGAATCAAGGCAAAGCCAAGCAGATTCCATAGAGACTCGTAAAGGAAGGTCGGTTGACGGTAGCTCCCCTCAATATACATCTGGTCACGGATAAAGCCAGGTAGATAATCCAGATTATCCACTGCTGCACCATAGGCTTCTTGGTTAAAGAAATTGCCCCAGCGACCCAAACTTTGGGCAATCATGACGCTAGGCGCCGCAATATCTAGAAAATCCCAAGTATTGATGAGTTTACGATCAGCAAAGATATAGAGTACAAGAGCCCCAGTTATCAAACCACCGTAAATGGCCAAACCACCATTCCAAATGGCAAAAATTTCTCCCAAGTTCTGACTATAGTAATCAAAACGGAAAATAACATAGTAGAGACGAGCTCCTAAAATAGCCAAAGGAAAGGCTATCAAGATAAAATCTAAAATATCGTCTGGTATGATCTTCTTTCTAGGTGCTTCTTTCATGGTCAAATAAACCGCAAGAATCAAGCCTGTCACAATACACAAGGCATACCAACGAATGGCTAGAGGGCCTAGATGAATAGCAATTGGATCAAGCATTAGGCACCTCGTTTTGAGCAATAAGATTGGTCAAGCGTTCTTCGAACAAACGAGTCGCATCAAAGCCCATTTCCTTGGCACGATAATTCATGGCAGCAGCCTCAATCACAACAGAGATATTACGACCTGTTTTAACTGGAATACGAATACGAGGAATAGATACGCCAGAAATTTTAAGTTCCTCTGCATTGTTTCCAAGACGATCAAAAGTTTTATGTGTATCGTAATTTTCCAAATAAACAGCCAACTGGACTTGTGAAGAATCCTTGACGGCACTCGCACCGTAGAGGCTCATAACATCGATAATCCCAACCCCACGAATTTCAATCAAGTGTCTCAAGATTTCAGCAGGTTCACCCCAAAGAGTAATCTCGTCCTTGGCAAAGATATCGACCCGGTCATCAGCTACCAAGCGGTGACCACGTTTGACAAGCTCTAGACCTGTCTCACTCTTACCGATGCCACTATCACCTTGAATCAAGACACCCATTCCATAGATATCCATCAAGACACCGTGCACACTGGTACGTGCTGCTAAACGTGAATCCAGATAACTAGATAACTCTCCAGACAAACGACTGGTCGCCGTACGGCTAGTTAAAATAGCAATCTTACATTCTCTGGCTGCCTTTAGCATCTCCTCTGGAACCACCAAACCACGAGCAACAATAACCGCAGGTGTCTCAGGTAGAAACATTTTTTTCAAGACTTGGTAACGGTTGTGAGAGGACATCGAAACGAGATAGGACCACTCCTTCATTCCCAAGAGCTGGATTCGCTCAGGCGTATAATAGTCAAAATAGCCCGTCATTTCAAGACCAGGTCGCGTAATGTCCGCGGTATTAATTTCCTTTTCAAGTAATTCTGGTTCGCCATAGACAATGTCTAGTCTAAGCTTTTCAATCACTTCTTTTACTAAAACCGACATCATTTCCTCCTTCAATTGAGTTCTTCTCTCTATTATATCAAATTGTAGGAGGATATTTCAGATTTTTGCAGGCTTTGAAGTATTTATTTATACTCAATGAAAATCAAAGAGCAAACTAGGAAACTAGCCGCAGGTTGCTCAAAACAC
>CAURCY010000004.1:0-27416 GCA_963523355.1 uncultured Streptococcus sp. | reverse complement strand
GACAGAACTTGATGGCCAAGACAGAGTTCTGATTACTGAAGAAGCTTAGAAAGCTAAAGGAGTAGCCATGTCAGAAAATCAACAAGCATTGAACCATGTGGTGTCCATGGAAGACCTCACTGTCGATCAAGTGATGAAATTGATCAAGCGAGGAATTGAGTTTAAAAATGGAGCTCAGCTTCCCTATGAGGACCATCCGATTGTTTCCAATCTTTTCTTTGAGGATTCTACACGGACGCATAAGTCCTTTGAAGTGGCAGAAATTAAACTGGGATTGGAACGACTTGACTTTGATGTGAAAACTAGTTCGGTCAATAAGGGTGAGACACTTTATGATACCATTTTGACTTTGTCTGCTTTAGGAGTGGATGTTTGTGTGATTCGCCACCCAGAGGTTGACTACTACAGAGAGTTAATTGCAAGTCCGACGATTACGACTTCCATCATCAATGGTGGAGATGGTTCGGGACAACACCCTAGCCAGAGCTTGCTTGATTTGATGACTATTTATGAGGAATTTGGTCACTTTGAGGGTCTCAAGGTTGCGATTGCAGGTGACTTGGACCACTCACGCGTTGCCAAATCCAATATGCAGATTTTGAAACGCTTGGGAGCTGAACTTTATTTTGCTGGACCTGAGGAATGGAGAAGTCAAGAGTTTGCAGACTATGGACAGTTTGTAACCATTGATGAAATCATTGATCAGGTGGATGTCATGATGTTTCTCCGTGTGCAACATGAACGCCATGATAGTGGAGCTGTCTTTTCAAAAGAAGACTACCATGCCCAACATGGCTTGACTCAAGAACGTTATGACCGTTTGAAAGAAACAGCAATCCTTATGCACCCAGCCCCAGTCAACCGTGATGTAGAAATCGCAGACCACTTGGTTGAAGCACCAAAATCACGGATTGTCCAACAAATGACCAATGGTGTCTTTGTTCGAATGGCAATCTTAGAATCCGTACTGGCGAGTAGAAACGCCAACTAAAACACAAGACGTTAAAAGACGCCAGTGAGCGTCCACGAGAGGTGAAAATATGACAAAAAGACTTCTAGTATTAGAAGATGGCACAGTTTTTGAAGGCAAGGCCTTCGGAGCAGATATTGATGTAACAGGTGAAATCGTCTTTAATACAGGGATGACCGGCTACCAAGAATCCATTACAGACCAGTCTTATAATGGACAAATCTTGACCTTTACTTATCCTTTGGTGGGAAATTATGGAATCAACCGTGATGATTACGAATCCATTATTCCAACTTGTAAGGGAGTTGTTGTTTTTGAAGAAGCGCGTCGAGCTAGCAACTGGCGCAACCAAATGACCTTGGATGAATTTTTGAAAGCCAAGAAAATTCCGGGTATTTCTGGAATTGATACGCGTGCACTTACCAAGATTATCCGTAAGCATGGTACCATGCGTGCAACCTTGACTCATGTTGGAGATAGTATGGACCATGTGACGGACCAGCTCCAAGCAACAGTTTTGCCGACAGATAATATCAAGCAGGTTTCTACTAAAACATCCTATCCAGCTCCAGGAGTTGGTTTGAGCGTGGTTCTAGTGGACTTTGGTCTTAAGCACTCAATTCTACGTGAACTTTCTAAACGCAACTGTAACGTGACAGTTGTTCCCTATTCGACAACGGCTGAAGAAATTCTCCATCTCAATCCTGACGGAGTTATGTTGTCAAACGGTCCAGGTAACCCAGAAGATGTTCCACAGGCACTGGATATGATTCGTGGTGTGCAAGGGAAAATTCCAATCTTTGGTATTTGTATGGGGCATCAACTCTTTGCAATGGCAAACGGTGCTAAGACCTACAAGATGAAGTTTGGTCACCGTGGATTCAACCATGCGGTACGCGAAATTGCTACAGGACGTGTGGATTTTACAAGTCAAAACCATGGTTATGCAGTTAGCCGTGAGGATTTGCCAGAACACTTGATTATCACCCACGAAGAAATCAATGACAAGTCAGTTGAAGGTGTGCGTCACAGATACCAACCAGCTTTTTCTGTACAATTCCACCCAGACGCAGCTCCTGGTCCACACGACGCAAGCTACCTATTTGACGAGTTTATCGAGATGATGGAAGCTTTTAAACAATCAAACTAAGAACGAGTAAAAGCTCGTCGGAGAATTTATGTAACTGAACACGGACAGAAAGCTCGGAATTTAGAGAAACCAATTTGGATTGTCAATCCTTCCTTGGTTTCCTAAAATTCAATCGCTTTCTATTCGTCCTTTGTATCTTATTTAATGTCGCCCTGAGAGGCGACGAATAGAAAGGCAGGTCGTTTCTTTTAGTCGCTATCAGGCGAACTAAAAACTCCCTGCACTAGATTTTTTACCGAAAAGTATCGTTTCGCTAAAAAATCGTCGGAGAATTTATTTAATGGCAACCTGAGAGTTGCCGAATAGAAAGGAGAAGATACATTGTTCGCGGAAGTGAACACGCCCTAAGAACTGTGTGAAAAAGATAAACATCGTCTTGACGCTGAAGGCGTCTGCACCGAGTTTCCTATTTTCACTGTGTTCTTTACGGGCTTTGTATCATAAACTATGCCTAAACGTACTGATATTCAAAAAATTATGGTGATTGGTTCTGGTCCGATTATTATTGGTCAGGCTGCTGAGTTTGACTATGCTGGGACCCAGGCTTGCTTGTCGTTGAAAGAGGAAGGTTATGAGGTTGTCTTGGTTAACTCAAACCCTGCCACCATCATGACGGACAAGGAGATTGCGGACAAGGTCTATATCGAACCTATTACACTTGAGTTTGTGACTCGTATTCTCCGTAAGGAACGTCCAGATGCCTTGCTACCAACACTCGGTGGTCAGACAGGTCTCAACATGGCCATGGAATTATCTAAAAATGGTATCCTTGATGAGCTTGGTGTTGAGCTTCTGGGAACTAAATTATCTGCCATCGACCAAGCGGAGGACCGTGACCTCTTTAAACAATT
The DNA here is from genome assembly GCA_963523355.1 of uncultured Streptococcus sp. Lineage (GTDB taxonomy): Bacteria > Bacillota > Bacilli > Lactobacillales > Streptococcaceae > Streptococcus. The sequence continues at coordinate 24,445 of CAURCY010000004.1, read as the reverse complement.
GATGGAAGAGCTCAACCAACCAATTCCAGAATCTGAAATTGTAAACACTGTTGAAGAAGCTGTTGCCTTTGCAGCAACAATTGGCTACCCAGTCATCGTCCGTCCAGCCTTTACACTTGGTGGTACTGGTGGTGGTATGTGTGCTAATGAGGAAGAATTGCGTGAAATCGCTGAAAATGGATTGAAATTGTCACCTGTGACCCAATGTTTGATTGAGCGTTCAATCGCAGGTTTCAAGGAAATCGAATACGAAGTGATGCGTGACTCAGCCGACAATGCTTTGGTTGTTTGTAACATGGAAAACTTTGACCCAGTTGGGATTCATACAGGGGATTCCATTGTATTTGCCCCAGCCCAAACCATGTCAGACTATGAAAACCAAATGCTACGTGACGCGAGCTTGAGTATTATCCGCGCTCTCAAGATTGAAGGTGGGTGTAACGTTCAGCTAGCCCTTGATCCGCATAGCTTCAAATACTATGTCATCGAAGTAAACCCCCGTGTATCACGTTCTTCAGCCCTTGCTTCAAAGGCGACAGGTTATCCGATTGCTAAGTTAGCTGCTAAGATTGCCGTCGGTTTGACCTTGGATGAGGTTATCAACCCAGTCACAGGTTCAACCTATGCCATGTTTGAGCCAGCCCTTGACTACGTTGTTGCCAAGATTCCACGTTTCCCATTTGACAAGTTTGAAAAGGGTGAGCGCCGTCTTGGTACTCAAATGAAGGCGACTGGAGAAGTCATGGCGATTGGTCGTAACATCGAGGAATCTCTTCTTAAGGCTTGCCGATCCCTTGAAATTGGGGTGCACCACAATGAAATGCCTGAACTTGCAGCAGTTTCTGATGATGCCTTGATTGAAAAAGTTGTCAAGGCCCAAGATGACCGTCTCTTCTATGTGTCAGAAGCTATTCGTCGTGGTTACACACCAGAAGAAATTGCTGAATTGACTAAGATTGATATCTTCTATCTTGATAAACTCCTACATATCTTTGAAATTGAGCAGGAGTTGGTTGCCCATCCACAAGATCTTGAAGTTTTGAAAACTGCAAAATTGAATGGATTTTCAGACCGTAAGATTGCTGAACTATGGGAAACGACAGCTGACCAAGTTCGCCAGCTTCGTTTGGAAAGCAAGATTGTTCCAGTTTATAAGATGGTCGATACTTGTGCGGCGGAGTTTGACTCTGAAACACCATATTTCTATTCAACCTATGGTTGGGAAAATGAGTCTATCAAGTCTGATAAGGAATCTGTACTTGTTCTAGGTTCTGGTCCAATCCGTATCGGTCAAGGGGTCGAGTTTGACTACGCAACTGTTCACTCTGTTAAGGCTATTCAGGCTGCTGGTTATGAAGCGATCATCATGAACTCAAACCCAGAGACCGTTTCAACAGACTTCTCTGTATCAGACAAGCTTTACTTTGAGCCATTGACATTCGAAGATGTTATGAATGTCATCGACTTGGAGCAACCAAAAGGGGTTATCGTTCAGTTTGGTGGTCAAACAGCTATCAACCTTGCGGAGCCATTGGCAAAAGCAGGTGTGACCATCCTCGGTACACAAGTCGCTGACTTGGACCGTGCCGAAGACCGTGACCTCTTTGAGCAAGCTCTGAAGGACTTGGATATTCCACAGCCACCAGGACAAACAGCAACCAATGAAGAAGAAGCAGTACTTGCAGCTCGCAAGATTGGATTCCCAGTCCTCGTTCGCCCATCTTATGTCTTGGGTGGACGTGCTATGGAAATCGTAGAAAACGAAGAAGATCTTCGTTCTTACATGCGTACCGCTGTTAAAGCAAGTCCAGACCACCCAGTTCTTGTAGACTCTTATATCGTTGGACAAGAGTGTGAAGTTGATGCCATCTCAGATGGAGAAAATGTTCTCATCCCTGGTATCATGGAGCATATTGAACGTGCCGGTGTTCACTCAGGTGACTCAATGGCCGTTTATCCTCCACAAACCTTGTCTCAAAAGGTACAGGAAACCATCGCAGACTATACTAAACGTCTAGCAATTGGTCTTAACTGTCTTGGAATGATGAACATCCAATTTGTTATCAAGGATGAAAAAGTCTACGTTATTGAGGTCAATCCACGTGCCAGCCGTACGGTTCCATTCCTTTCTAAGGTAACCAATATTCCTATGGCTCAGGTAGCAACTAAGCTCATTCTTGGTCAAAGACTTGAAGAACTTGGCTACCAAGATGGCCTTTATCCTGAAAGTACTCGTGTTCATATCAAGGCACCTGTCTTCTCCTTCACAAAACTAGCTAAGGTAGACAGCTTGCTCGGACCTGAAATGAAGTCAACAGGTGAAGTTATGGGCTCTGATACGACTCTAGAAAAAGCTCTCTATAAAGCTTTTGAAGCTTCTTACCTTCACTTGCCAACCTTTGGTAACGTTGTATTTACCATTGCTGATGATGCCAAAGAAGAAGCCTTGGACTTGGCTCGTCGTTTCCAAAATATTGGTTATGGAATCCTTGCGACAGAAGGGACAGCAGCTTTCTTTGCTAGTCATGGACTGAAAGCCCAACCTGTTGGTAAGATTGGTGATGATGATCAGGATATCCCAAGCTTTGTCCGCAAAGGAAGAATCCAAGCTATCATTAACACAGTAGGAACCAAACGAACTGCTGATGAAGATGGTGAGCAAATCCGCCGTTCAGCCATTGAGCATGGTGTGCCCCTCTTTACAGCGCTAGATACAGCTAATGCCATGCTTAAAGTGCTGGAAAGCCGTAGTTTTGTCACAGAAGCAATCTAGTTTAGAAAATTTTTCATAGTTTTAAAGCCAGCGTTTTCGGCTCTATAATATTTGTAGTGGGTAAATCCCCTATAGATATTATGGAGCCTATTTTTGTGTAGAAAAAAAGTCCCATAAGATCTATAATGAAAAGCGACCAAACCATCATTAGAAAGAATCATATGGAACAATTACATTTTATCACAAAACTACTCGATATCAAAGACCCTAATATCAAATTTATGGATATCATCAATAGGAATACTCACAAAGAAATCATCGCTAAACTAGATTATGAGGCACCATCTTGCCCTGATTGCGGAAGTCAAATGAAGAAATATGACTTCCAAAAACCGTCGAAAATTCCTTACCTCGAAACAACTGGTATGCCTACTAGAATTCTCCTTAAAAAACGCCGTTTTAACTGCTATAAGTGCTCGAAAATAGCGGTCTCCGAGACCTCCCTCGTCAAGAAGAATCATCAAATCCCTCGTATCATTAATCAAAAAATTGCTCAAAAGCTGATTGAAAAGACTTCTTTGACCGATATTGCTCATCAGCTGTCCATTTCAACTTCAACTGTTATTCGCAAGCTCAATGACTTTCACTTTAAGCATGATTTTTCTCGCCTTCCACAGATTATGTCCTGGGACGAGTATACCTTTACAAAGGGAAAGATGAGTTTCATTGCGCAAGATTTTGATAATCTTAATATCATCACTGTTCTTGAGGAACGAACACAAGCTGTCATCCGAAATCACTTTCTTCGATACGATAGAGCCGTTCGTTGTCAGGTGAAAATCATTACTATGGATATGTTTAGTCCCTACTATGACTTAGCTAGAAAACTTTTTCCGTGTGCTAAAATCGTTCTAGATCGTTTCCATATTGTACAACATCTAAGCCGTGCTATGAGTCGTGTGCGTGTCCAAATCATGAATCAGTTTGAACGAAAATCTCATGAATACAAGGCTATCAAACGCTACTGGAAACTCATCCAACAGGATAGTCGTAAACTTAGCGATAAACGTTTTTATCGTCCTACTTTTCGTATGCACTTGACCAATAAAGAGATTCTAGACAAGCTTTTGAACTATTCAGAAGACTTGAAACACCACTATCATCTCTACCAGCTCCTGCTTTTTCACTTTCAGGACAAGAAGCCTGACAAATTTTTCGGACTGATTGAGGACAATATAAAGCAGGTTCATCCTCTTTTTCAGACTGTCTTTAAAACCTTTCTAAAGGACAAAGAGAAAATTGTCAATGCCCTTCAACTACACTATTCAAATGCCAAATTAGAAGCGACCAATAATCTCATCAAACTTATCAAGCGCAATGCCTTTGGATTTCGAGACTTTAAAAACTTCAAAAAAAGGATTTTTATCGCTCTAAACATCAAAAAAGAAAGGACGAAATTTGTCCTTTCTCGAGCTTAGCTTTTCTTCAACCCACTACAGTTGACAAAGAGCCAGATTTTTTCTGTCTAAATTTTGGGGCGCAGTTCATATTATGCGTTTTTTGATTTTAAAGACTTTTTGCCCAGCCTCTTTGTAGTTTATATGATAACCCTCAATCAGTTTTTACGATAAGCTTTAATACTGTGACTATACCATTCTTGCATTTCTTTTGATGGTGGTGTCATATAATCGCCATACATCTGGGTTAAAAATTGGTCATATTTTTTAGGAACAGGCAACATACGGCCTTCAAACTCAGTTAAGATGAGTTCTTTAAAGGTCTCAACTGGGAAGACTTCTTTCATTCCTTCCTTACCAATGCCAATTCCTCCTTCATATTGAGGAGTGTTGGTTGCAGCATTCTTGACTAGCCGATCAATTTTCTTGTAAAAGTAACGGGGATTGACCAATCGGAGGGCATACCAGCTACATAATCTTAGAAAATCTTTTAACTTGCTGTCACCGTGAACTGCGCGTGATTTTTTGATATAAGCTAGTTGACGAAGGGCCACATACTTATAACTCTTGTCGACAATGCTCAAATCTGTAAATCGATCAATTGGAAATACGTCAATAAAGAGACTGGTGTCATGACGCTTGTACTTGACATGGTCTTCGATGACAGTAGAAGTGTCCAAAATCGATGCAAAATTATGGAAGTACCAAGAAGAGGTATCGTAGGAAAGGACCTTATAGCGAGGGTGATTTTCTTCCTCAATGATCTTCAATAAGCGCTCATAATCCTCACGATAAAGGGAAATATCAATATCATCATCCCAAGGAATCATACCTTTGTGGCGGATAGCTCCAAGCATGGTTCCATAACTGAGAAAATAAGGAATATTATGTTTCTTACAAGTCTCATCAATATAATCTAGCAGGGCTAGTTGGATTTCTTTAATTTCTTCTTTTTCTAAATATTGCATCCTAATCCTCCAATTTGTAAGCGTGAAATTCATGACTGTAGAAGCGTTTTTCTTCAGGTGGCAAGGTCATATAATCCCCATAAAATTGAGTCAAAATAGTATCAAATTTTTCAGGTGCAGGAAGGCTTAAATTCTCAAAGGGTAAATCAATTGTGTTATCAAAGGTACCACTTGGGAAGACTTCTTTTTCCTTAAATTTAGAAGGGATAAAGGCCATATACTGACCATTCTCTCGACTATATTTTTGAATTTCTTTCTCGATTTTATTTGCAAAATAACGAGGAGAAACAGGTCGAAGGAGCAACCAAAAGGCTGTTCGTATCCAATCTTTTAAAAGGCTATCTTTATAGACAATATTTTTGTGTTTACTGAAAGACAGAAGTTTGAAGCTTTCCAGTTTATAACAAATATCAATAACCTTAGGATCATCAAATCGGTCCATAGGGAAAATGTCAATAAAAATACCAGACTCATAGGTTTTTGTATTTCGAGTATCGATTATTTTAGTCGTACTGTCGATGATTTTAATAAAGTTGTTAAAGTAGTTCTTATCTGTCTCTAAGGATAAGAGTTTGTATTTGCTTTTTTCCTTTTGAAAAATGTTGATAAATCGTTGATAGTCTTCTCGAGGCATAGATAAATCAATATCGTCGTCCCAAGGGATAAAGCCCTCATGTCGAACCGCCCCAATCAGAGTCCCGTAGTTAATAATATAGTTGATATTGTGTTTTTTACAGAGAGTATCAATGTAATCCAAAATTTCTAATTCAATTTGTTTGGCATCTTCAACAGTTAGTTGTTTCATTTTAAACTCCTATGATTTTTTGAATTTATTTTTTAAGGCTAAGACATGGTTTAAAAATTCATAGAAAATACTATCTTTGGTAAAGACTAGTAGACCAATATAAGAGATAGCTGATAGCAAGACAATCAAACCAGTATTAATCAAAAACGGCAAATTAATGACCATATCCACAGGATACAAGAAATTAATCAGGAAATAAATTGCTACAAAGGAAAGTGAAAAGAGAGAGTATCGAACAGTATAGCTGAAGATATGTCCCAAGTGAATAAGTTGTTTTCTATGGATGAAAATGATATAGAAAACAAGCAGAGAGGCCTCTGATAGCATAGTTGTTAGTAGGTAGTATTCAGGAGCCACGATATGGTTGAAAAAGAGGAGACTATTTAAGCCCAAATTGAGTAGCCCAGCAAAGACTGTATAGACTGTGATACGTTTTTCATAGCCATTTGTAAAGAGAATTTGGGAACCAAGAATGGTATCTAGTGCTAGGATAATTGTCCGAAAAGCGAAGAGAGAGGTCAAGATGCCGCCTCCGATATATTTTTCACTACCGTATAGTAGGATGGCATTTGGCCCTAAAACCATGAGACCAAAACTTAAAGGAATGATAAAGAAGTTAAAGATTCGACTACCTCTATTAACCAAGGAAACATAGGCTTCCTTGTCTCCTTTCCCCAGATAGTAACTGAGACGGGGTACACTCACTCCAATTGCACCAGTCACCACACCAGCTATAACGGTCACAATTCGTTGAGCCATAGTATAGTAACTAACGTTGACATCAATCCCTGTTTTAACGAGGAAGAGGCGATCCAAAAAAGTGAAGAGCATATTGGCATTGGCGAAGACCAACATGGCTGTCAAAGGGAGAAAGAGTGGTTTAAAATCACTTAGGTGAATTTTAACAAGTTTGATGTCTCTTTTTATCCAAAAATAACTAATCAGGTAGTTAATTAGTGTCGATAGACTCATCACCAGTGTATAGACAACAATATCGTGCTCATTTTTGACAAAAAGGAAAATAGAGACCAACATCAGGATACGGATGAAGGCAGTCTTGTAAAAGAGAAAACTGTAATTTTCCAGAGCTTCATTGACCCATTCGATTGAAAAAATCTGGGCAATGAGTTGAATCCCCATAACAAGGTAGACCTTTTTGATGATTGGATTATCAGTAAAGAAGAGAGGATAAGCTAGGATATAGACCGCAGTGGTCAAAATCGTACAAGCTATGCACAAATAAAAAAGACTAGAGAAGGTTCTATTCAGATCTTTTTTGTTATCCTTGACATTACTGATGGCCCGTAAACCGTAGTTATAGACTCCATAAGTTGCAAAGGGCAAGAAAAATGACAAAATAGTGTCGACTGAGTTGAAGTAACCATAGTCAGTTCGGTCCAAGACACGCGCGACGTAGGTTCCAGTTAAGATGGGAAAAATAATATTTAAGACACGAATTCCCATGTAAGATAGAGCATTTAATTTTATACTTTTCATTCAATTTACCTCGTTTTTCATTATATCATAAAGTCAGCTAATAAGAAATGAAGGGCAGTAATACTCTTCGAAAATCTCTTCAAACCACGTCAGCGTCGCCTTACCGTACTCAAGTACAGCTTACGGCTAGCTTCCTAGTTTGCTTTTTGATTTTCATTGAGTATAAGTCAAGTAATCACTTTGAAGTTTCAAAGCTTAATTTTAAGTTTTCTTTAAGAAAACTATATTATTCTGAAGAACTCTAAAATTTCACAGCCATTTATTGGTAATGACTACAGAATTCCTAGTCACTACTAGAAATGGACTAGTTTCTTTGAATAATAGAACTCCTTAATCCTCCTATTCTAGAACGGGATGACTAGTATTTCTTTTATGATAGGACTAGATTGTGGTATAATAGAGAGAATAAGTTTTTTTAGTAAGACAAAGGAGAAAATAGATGATTTATGCAGGAATTCTTGCTGGTGGAACTGGCACACGTATGGGAATCAGTAACTTGCCAAAACAATTTTTAGAGCTAGGTGATCGACCTATCTTGATTCATACAATTGAAAAATTTGTCTTGGAACCAAGTATTGAAAAAATTGTAGTTGGGGTTCATGGAGACTGGGTTTCTCATGCAGAAGATCTTGTAGATAAATATCTTCCTCTTCATAAGGAACGTATCATCATTACAAAAGGTGGTGCTGACCGCAATACAAGTATTGAGAAAATCATTGAAGCCATTGATGCTTATCGTCCGCTTACTCCAGAGGATATCGTTGTTACCCACGATTCTGTTCGTCCATTTATTACGCTTCGCATGATTCAGGACAATATCCAACTTGCCCAAAATCATGACGCAGTGGACACAGTAGTAGAAGCGGTTGATACTATCGTTGAAAGTACCAATGGTCAATTCATTACAGATATTCCAAATCGTGCTCACCTTTATCAAGGACAAACACCTCAAACATTCCGTTGCAAGGACTTCATGGACCTTTACGGCTCTCTCTCTGCTGAAGAGAAAGAAATCTTGACAGATGCATGTAAAATCTTTGTGATTAAAGGAAAAGATGTGGCCTTGGCCAAGGGTGAATACTCAAATCTGAAGATTACAACCGTAACAGATTTGAAGATTGCAAAAAGTATGATTGAGAAAGACTAGTAAAATGATTAATCAAATTTATCAACTAACTAAGCCTAAGTTTATCAATGTCAAATATCAGGAAGAGGCTATTGACCAAGAGAATCATATCCTCATCCGCCCTAATTATATGGCGGTCTGTCATGCGGATCAGCGTTACTACCAAGGAAAACGTGATCCAAAGATTTTGAATAAAAAGCTTCCAATGGCAATGATTCACGAGTCATGTGGAACCGTTATTTCTGATCCGACCGGAACCTATGAGGTTGGGCAAAAAGTTGTCATGATTCCCAATCAGCCTCCTATGCAGAGTGATGAAGAATTCTATGAGAACTACATGACAGGGACCCATTTCTTGTCTAGTGGCTTTGATGGCTTTATGAGAGAGTTTGTTTCTCTCCCTAAAGATCGTGTGGTGGCTTATGATGCTATTGAAGACACGGTTGCAGCCATTACAGAGTTTGTCAGTGTCGGTATGCATGCTATGAATCGCCTATTGACCCTTGCTCATAGCAAGCGGGACCGAATCGCCGTTATCGGAGATGGAAGTTTAGCTTTTGTGGTTGCCAATATTATCAACTATACTTTGCCAGAAGCAGAGATTGTGGTTATTGGTCGTCATTGGGAAAAATTGGAACTTTTCTCATTTGCCAAAGAATGCTATATCACTGACAATATTCCTGAAGATTTGGCCTTTGACCATGCTTTTGAATGTTGTGGTGGTGATGGTACTGGACCGGCTATTAATGATTTGATTCGCTATATTCGTCCTCAGGGAACAATCCTTATGATGGGAGTTAGCGAGTATAAAGTCAACATCAATACACGCGATGCCTTAGAAAAAGGCTTGCTCTTGGTTGGTTCCTCTCGTTCTGGTCGCATTGATTTTGAAAATGCAATCCAAATGATGGAAGTCAAGAAATTTGCCAATCGTCTTAAAAATATCCTTTATCTAGAAGAACCCGTAAGAGAAATTAAAGATATTCACCGTGTCTTTGCGACCGATTTAAACACAGCCTTTAAAACCGTGTTTAAGTGGGAAGTATAAGTGCTGGAGGTTAATTGTGGAGAAAATTATTAAAGAAAAAATTTCTTCCTTACTTAGTGAAGAAGAGGAAGTCCTTAGTGTTGAACAACTGGGGGGAATGACCAATCAAAACTATTTGGTCAAAACAACAAATAAGCAATACATCGTTAAGTTCTTTGGTAAAGGGACAGAAAAGCTGATCAATCGTCAAGATGAAAAGTACAATCTTGAACTACTAAAAGATTTAGACTTAGATGTAAAAAATTATCTTTTTGATATTGAAGCTGGTATCAAAGTAAATGAGTATATCGAATCTGCAATTACGCTTGATTCAACGTCAATCAAGACCAAGTTTGATAAAATTGCTCCAATTTTACAAACCATTCATGCTTCTGGCAAGGAATTAAGAGGAGAATTTGCTCCTTTTGAAGAAATCAAAAAATACGAATCCTTGATTGAGGAAAAAATCCCTTATGCTAACTATGAAGCAGTTCGAGAAGAAGTCTTCTCCTTAGAGAAAAGATTGGCTGACTTAGGTGTTGACAGAAAATCTTGTCATATCGATTTGGTGCCTGAAAACTTTATCGAATCACCTCAAGGACGACTTTATCTGATTGACTGGGAATATTCATCAATGAACGATCCAATGTGGGATTTGGCTGCTCTCTTTTTAGAGTCTGAATTCACTCTTCAAGAGGAAGAAGACTTCTTGTCTCACTATGAGAGTGAGCAAACACCTGTCTCTCGTGAAAAGATTGCCATTTATAAAATTTTACAAGATGCTATTTGGAGTCTATGGACTGTCTATAAGGAAGAGCAAGGCGCAGATTTTGGTGACTATGGTGTGAGTCGTTACCAAAGAGCTGTTAAAGGTTTGTCATATTATGGAGGTTCAGATGAAAAATAAAAATGGAGTTTCTTTTGGTCTACTCTCAGGTATTTTCTGGGGTTTAGGTCTAACGATTAGTGCTTATATCTTTTCGATTTTTACAGATTTGTCGCCCTTTGTGGTGGCCGCTGCTCACGATTTCTTGAGTATCTTTATCTTACTAGCTTTTCTCTTGGTAAAAGAAGGAAAAGTTCGTCTCTCAATTTTCTTAAATATTCGCAATGTTAGTGTTATCATCGGAGCCTTGCTAGCAGGCCCTATTGGTATGCAAGCCAATCTTTATGCAGTTAAGTATATCGGAAGTTCCTTAGCTTCATCTGTATCGGCTATTTACCCTGCGATTTCAGTTTTATTGGCTTTCTTCTTTTTGAAGCACAAGATTTCGAAAAATACTGTGTTTGGGATTGTCTTGATTATTGGAGGGATTATTGCTCAGACCTATAAGGTTGAACAGGTTAATTCCTTCTACATTGGGATTCTCTGTGCTTTGGTTTGTGCTATTGCATGGGGAAGTGAGAGTGTTCTTAGCTCCTTTGCTATGGAAAGTGAATTGAGTGAAATCGAAGCCCTCTTAATCCGTCAAGTGACTTCATTCTTGTCCTATCTTGTGATTGTGCTCTTCTCTCATCAGTCATTTGCAGAAGTGGCCAATGGACAATTGCTAGGTCTTATGATTGTCTTTGCAGCCTTTGATATGATTTCCTACTTGGCTTATTATATCGCTATCAATCGCTTGCAACCAGCCAAGGCTACAGGCTTGAATGTGAGCTATGTAGTATGGACAGTCTTGTTTGCAGTTGTTTTCTTGGGTGCACCGCTAGATATGTTGACAATTATTACGTCACTTGTCGTCATTGCTGGAGTTTATATTATTATTAAAGAATAAAGGAGATTCGTGTGAAAGCCATCATCTTAGCAGCGGGATTGGGAACTCGCTTGCGTCCTATGACTGAAAATACCCCTAAAGCCTTGGTTCAGGTTAATCAAAAACCTTTGATTGAATACCAAATTGAGTTTCTCAAAGAAAAAGGTATCCATGATATCATCATCATCGTTGGTTACCTTAAAGAACAATTCGATTACTTAAAAGAAAAATATGGTGTTCGCCTCGTTTTCAATGATAAATACGCTGACTACAATAACTTTTACTCTCTCTATCTTGTAAAAGAAGAATTAGCTAACAGCTATGTTATTGATGCGGATAATTATCTCTTTAAAAATATGTTCCGCAATGATTTGACACGTTCGACTTATTTTAGTGTTTATCGTGAAGATTGTACCAACGAATGGTTCTTGGTCTATGGAGATGACTATAAGGTTCAAGACATTACTGTTGATAGCAAAGCTGGTCGCATTCTTAGTGGTGTATCCTTCTGGGACGCTCCAACTGCAGAAAAGATTGTCAGCTTTATCGACAAGGCTTATGCAAGTGGCGAGTTTGTTGATCTCTACTGGGACAATATGGTTAAGGATAACATCAAAGAGTTAGATGTCTATGTTGAAGAATTAGAAGGCAATAGCATCTATGAAATCGATAGTGTCCAAGACTATCATAAATTAGAAGAAATTCTTAAAAACGAAAATTAAAGATTCCAACATCTGGCTAAAATAGTCGGATGTTTTTTTGATTTTTTACGAATAAATAGATGAGTAGAAAAAGAAATGGAGTTATTTATGAAAATCACAAACTATGAAATCTATAAGTTAAAAAAATCAGGTTTGACCAATCAACAGGTTTTGGCAGTTCTAGAATACGGTGAAAATGTTGATCAAGAACTGTTGTTAGGTGATATTGCAGAAATTTCAGGTTGCCGAAATCCAGCTGTTTTTATGGAACGTTATTTTCAGATAGACGATACGCATTTGGAGAAGGAGTTTCAAAAATTTCCATCTTTCTCTATTTTAGATGACTGTTATCCTTGGGATTTGAGTGAAATATATGATGCGCCTGTGCTTTTATTTTACAAGGGAAATCTGGATCTCTTGAAATTTCCTAAGGTAGCAGTTGTGGGTAGTCGCGCTTGTAGCAAACAGGGAGCTAAGTCAGTTGAAAAAGTCATTCAGGGCTTGGAAAATGAACTGGTTATCGTCAGTGGATTAGCCAAGGGAATTGACACAGCAGCTCATATGGCAGCTCTTCAGAATGGTGGAAAAACCATTGCAGTGATTGGAACAGGACTGGATGTGTTTTATCCTAAAGCCAATAAACGCTTGCAAGACTACATCGGCAATGATCATCTGGTTCTCAGTGAATATGGACCTGGCGAACAACCTCTGAAATTTCATTTTCCTGCCCGTAATCGCATCATTGCTGGACTTTGTCGTGGTGTGATTGTAGCAGAGGCTAAGATGCGCTCAGGTAGTCTCATTACCTGTGAGAGGGCAATGGAAGAAGGACGCGATGTTTTTGCTATTCCTGGTAGCATTTTAGATGGACTATCAGACGGTTGCCATCATTTGATTCAAGAAGGTGCAAAATTGGTCACAAGTGGGCAGGATGTTCTTGCGGAATTTGAATTTTAATACTCTTCGAAAATCTCTTCAAACCGCGTCAGCTTCACCTTGCCGTACTCAAGTACAGCCTGCGGCTAGCTTCCTAGTTCACTCTTTGATTTTCATTGAGTATAAGAAGAAAGTCCGCTTACTAGACAAACTTTTCTTCTATATATAGGAGCTAAGTCTTGACAGTTATGGCAAAATGGTTTACACTTTATAAAGTTTATTACTTTGAAAAGGTGTGATACTGTGGCTACGGCAACAAAAAAGAAAAAATCAACAGTTAAAAAAAATCTAGTAATCGTGGAGTCGCCTGCTAAGGCCAAGACGATTGAAAAATATCTAGGCAGAAACTACAAGGTTTTAGCCAGTGTCGGGCATATCCGTGATTTGAAGAAATCCAGTATGTCCGTCGATATTGAAAATAATTATGAACCGCAATATATCAATATCCGAGGAAAAGGACCTCTCATTAATGACTTGAAAAAAGAAGCCAAAAAAGCTAATAAAGTCTTTCTGGCGAGTGACCCGGACCGTGAAGGAGAAGCGATTTCTTGGCATTTGGCCCATATTCTCAACTTGGATGAAAATGATGCCAACCGTGTGGTCTTCAATGAAATCACCAAGGATGCGGTCAAAAATGCTTTTAAAGAACCTCGTAAGATTGATATGGACTTGGTCGATGCCCAACAGGCTCGTCGTGTCCTAGACCGCTTGGTAGGGTATTCGATTTCGCCTATTTTGTGGAAGAAGGTCAAGAAAGGCTTATCAGCAGGTCGCGTTCAGTCTATTGCGCTTAAGTTAATCATTGACCGTGAGAATGAAATTAATGCCTTCCAGCCAGAAGAATATTGGACAATTGATGGTGTCTTTAAAAAGGGAACCAAGCAATTTCAGGCTTCCTTCTATGGAGTGGATGGCAAAAAGCTGAAACTGACTAGCAATGATGAGGTCAAGGAAGTCTTGTCTCGTCTGACTAGTAAAGATTTTTCAGTGGATCAGGTAGATAAGAAAGAGCGCAAACGCAATGCTCCATTACCCTATACCACTTCATCTATGCAGATGGATGCTGCCAATAAAATCAATTTCCGTACTCGAAAAACCATGATGGTTGCCCAACAGCTCTATGAAGGGATTAATATTGGTTCTGGTGTTCAAGGTTTGATTACCTATATGCGTACCGATTCGACTCGTATCAGTCCTGTAGCGCAAAATGAGGCAGCAAGCTTCATTACGGACCGTTTTGGTAGTAAGTATTCTAAGCATGGTAGCAAGGTCAAAAATGCTTCAGGAGCTCAGGATGCCCACGAGGCTATTCGCCCGTCTAGTGTCTTTAATACACCTGAAAGTATTGCTAAGTATTTGGACAAGGATCAGCTCAAGCTTTATACTCTTATCTGGAATCGTTTTGTAGCGAGTCAGATGACAGCTGCTGTCTTTGATACCATGGCCGTTAAATTGTCGCAAAATGGGGTCCAATTTGCTGCTAATGGTAGTCAGATTAAGTTTGATGGTTATCTTGCCATTTATAATGATTCTGACAAGAATAAGATGTTACCAGATATGGCTGTTGGAGATGTGGTTAAACAGGTCAATAGCAAACCAGAGCAACATTTCACCCAACCGCCTGCTCGTTATTCTGAAGCGACCCTGATCAAGACCTTGGAGGAAAATGGGGTTGGACGTCCGTCAACCTACGCTCCAACCATTGAAACCATTCAGAAACGTTATTATGTTCGCCTTGTAGCCAAACGTTTTGAACCGACAGAGTTGGGGGAAATTGTTAACAAGCTCATCGTTGAATATTTCCCAGATATCGTAAATGTGACCTTTACAGCTGAAATGGAAGGCAAGCTGGATGATGTCGAAGTCGGAAAAGAGCAGTGGCAACGTGTCATTGATGCCTTTTACAAACCATTCTCCAAAGAAGTCGCCAAGGCTGAAGAAGAAATGGAGAAAATCCAGATTAAGGATGAACCAGCTGGATTTGATTGTGAAGTGTGTGGCAGTCCAATGGTCATTAAACTTGGTCGTTTTGGTAAGTTCTACGCTTGTAGCAATTTCCCAGATTGCCGTCATACCCAAGCAATCGTGAAAGAAATCGGTGTAGAGTGTCCAAGTTGTCATCAGGGACAAATCATTGAGCGTAAAACTAAACGTAACCGCCTCTTCTATGGTTGCAATCGCTATCCAGACTGTGAATTTACTTCTTGGGACAAGCCTGTTGGTCGTGACTGTCCAAAATGTGGCAACTTCCTCATGGAGAAAAAAGTCCGTGGTGGTGGCAAGCAGGTCGTTTGTAGTAATAGTGATTACGAAGAAGAAAAGATTAAATAAGAAGAGAGTCCTGAAAGTGAATTTCAGGCTCTTTTTGGTTAGAACTTGACAAAATTCATCATTGTATGCGAAACTAGAAGAAGATTATTTTAACTAGGAGAAGTTATGCGTCTTATCTATCTGATCATTGGTTTTTTATCACTAGCCTTGTCTATTATTGGGGTTGTTTTACCCTTGTTGCCCACAACGCCTTTTCTTTTGCTGTCTATTGCTTGTTTCTCCAGAAGTTCCAAGCGTTTCGAAGATTGGCTTTATCATACCAAGCTCTATCAAGCATATGTAGCTGATTTTCGCGAGACTAAGTCTATTGCGCGTGAACGTAAGAAAAAAATCATCGTCTCTATCTACATCTTGATGGGAATTTCCATTTATTTTGCACCTCTTTTACCAGTCAAAATCGGTCTGGGTGCTTTGACCATCTTTATCACCTATTATCTCTTCAAGGTCATTCCAGACAAAGAATAGTTAAAATAGTAGTTATTTGCCTTGATAAAATTGAAAGCATATCCACAACAATATGATATAATAAATTTAAAGTAATCTTCAAGGAGAATCAAATGATTTACGAATTTTGTGCTGAAAATGTGACCTTGCTTGAAAAAGCGATGCAGGCTGGAGCTCGTCGAATCGAACTTTGTGACAATCTAGCAGTTGGTGGGACAACTCCCAGCTATGGAGTGACCAAGGCAGCGGTTGAATTGGCAGCTAACTACGATACAACCATCATGACCATGATTCGTCCACGTGGTGGCGACTTTGTCTATAATGAACTAGAAATTGCAATTATGCTAGAAGACATTCGGTTGGCTGCTCAGGCTGGAAGTCAAGGAGTTGTATTTGGGGGTTTAACTGCTGATAAGAAGTTGGATAAGCCTAATCTTGAAAAGTTAATTGCTGCATCAAAAGGAATGGAAATTGTCTTCCACATGGCCTTTGATGAATTGAGCGATGAAGATCAACTGGAAGCTATTGACTGGCTTAGTCAAGCTGGTGTCACTCGAATTCTGACTCGTGCGGGTGTATCTGGTGACTCCTTAGAAAAACGTTTTGCTCACTATCACAGAATTTTAGAGCACGCTAAAGGTAAGATTGAAATTCTACCAGGTGGGGGGATTGACCTTGACAACCGTCAAATCTTTATCGACCAACTGGGCGTGACACAATTGCATGGAACCAAGGTTGTCTTTTAAAAAATAGAAAGGAACTGCTAGCTTTTGGTAGCAGTTTTCACTTATGTTTGAAATTTTTAAATCCTATCAGTTTAATCAAGAAAAGGCTCATGCTTTTGGTTTTGTAGAAAATAGTGGAGTCTGGATCTATAGTTGCCAGATTTTGCAAGGTGACTTTGTCATGACAGTCTCCATCACTGCTGATAATGTGTGTTTTCAGGTCTTTGACCGGGAAACGGGTGATCTCTATCCTCAAGTCCATATGGAAAGCATGAGAGGAAGTTTTGTCGGAAATGTCCGTGAAGCTTGTCTGGAGATTCTTTACCAGATTCGAAAGGCTTGTTTTGAGGTGCAGGATTTTATCTGTCCTCAGACCAAGCGAATCATGACTCAAGTTCAGGAAAAGTATGGTAATCAGCTGGAGTATCTGTGGGAGAAATCGCCTGATACGGCAGTGTTAAGACATGAAGACAATAAGAAGTGGTATGCTGTTGTGATGAGAATACCTTGGGATAGGCTAGAAAAGGGCAGAGAAGGACAGGTGGAAGCAGTCAACCTCAAACACGACCAAGTAGTGGACTTGCTTTCACAAAATGGCATTTATCCAGCTTTTCATATGAATAGGAGATACTGGATTAGTGTGGCACTTGATGATACGTTGTCAGATGAAATAGTACTGGAATTGATTGAAAAAAGTTGGAATTTAACTTCTAAAAAATAAAACTTTTCAAGGATTTTCAAGAACTTTCAATTAGCGAAATATTCTCTACTGAAGAAATTTTCAGAAAATAATAGATTTTTTCTTGACAAGTATTTTTGCCTATGCTAAAATACTAAACAAGATATCAAACGAAGGAGAAAGTCAAGCATGAAAACAGCTAAGTTTAATCAATTTGCTTTGTTGTTGAGGTACTCGGGCTAGTGCAAAAGCATTAGTCCTGTTTGGCTTACCAAGCGGGAGTAAATCAACATCTCGCTTGGACTTCTAAGCGAGATGTTTTTTTAAAACCACATTTGGAAAAGGGGAAATCTTATGCGTAAAGTTGAATTTTTTGATACAAGTCTTCGTGATGGGGAACAAACACCTGGTGTTAACTTCTCAATAAAGGAAAAAGTTTCCATTGCAAGACAGCTGGAGAAATGGGGAATTTCTGTAATTGAAGCTGGTTTTCCGGCTGCTAGTCCAGATTCATTTATAGCTGTTCAAGAAATTGCTAAAGCCATGAAAAAAACAGCAGTGACAGGATTAGCTCGTTCTGTAAAATCTGATATTGATGCTTGTTATGAGGCACTTAAGGATGCCAAGTATCCACAGATTCATGTCTTTATCGCTACCAGTCCGATTCATCGTAAGTATAAGCTCAATAAGAGCAAGGAAGAGATTCTAGAAGCTATTAAGGAGCATGTTTCTTATGCCCGTTCTAAGTTTGAGATAGTTGAATTCTCTCCAGAGGATGCGACTAGAACAGAGTTGGATTTCCTCTTAGAAGTTGTTCAAACAGCGGTTGATGCAGGTGCAACTTATATCAATATCCCTGACACGGTTGGCTTTACGACTCCAGAAGAGTTTGCACGCATCTTTGATCACTTGACTGAAAATATTAAATCAGATCATAAAGTTGTCTTTGGTGTCCACTGTCACGATGATCTCGGTATGGCAACTGCAAATACTTTGACAGCAATTAAACACGGCGCTGGACGTATCCAGGGAACTATTAATGGTATCGGTGAACGCGCAGGTAATGTTGCTCTTGAAGAAGTAGCTGTTGCTTTGAAGATTCGTGAGGATTTCTTCCAAGCAACTAGTGATATTGTTTTGGATGAAACAATGAATACGTCAGAAATGGTTTCTCGCTTCTCAGGTATTCCAGTTCCTAAAAACAAGGCTGTGGTCGGTGGCAATGCCTTTTCTCACGAATCTGGTATTCACCAAGACGGAGTCCTTAAAAATCCTCTTACCTATGAAATCATCACTCCTGAATTGGTCGGTGTCAAGAGTAACAGCCTCCCACTTGGAAAATTGTCTGGTCGCCATGCCTTTGTTGAGAAACTAAGAGAACTGGCTCTAGACTTTACAGAAGAGGACATCAAACCACTCTTTGCTAAGTTCAAGGAGCTAGCTGATAAAAAGCAAGAAATCACAGATGCAGATATTCGAGCTATGGTAGCTGGAACCGTGGTTGAAAATCCAGAAGGCTTCCACTTTGATGATTTACAACTTCAAACTCATGAGGATAATAACATCGAAGCGCTTGTTAGCCTAGCTAATATGGATGGTGAGAAAGTTGAGTTCAATGCGACAGGACAAGGTTCTGTTGAAGCAATCTTTAACGCTATCGATAAGTTCTTTAACCAATCCGTCCGTTTGGTGTCTTACACTATTGACGCGGTGACAGATGGAATTGATGCCCAAGCTCGGGTCTTGGTAACTGTTGAAAACAGAGATACAGAAACCATCTTTAACGCAACAGGTCTTGATTTCGATGTGTTGAAGGCTTCGGCTATTGCTTATATCAATGCTAATACCTTTGTTCAAAAAGAGAATGCTGGTGAGATGGGACGTAGTGTTTCCTATCGAGATATGCCTAGTGTGTAAAGGAGAATGCTATGACAAAAAAAATAGTAGCTCTAGCAGGGGATGGAATCGGCCCAGAAATCATGGAGGCTGGTTTAGAGGTTCTGGAAGCTCTAGCTGAAAAAACAGGTTTTGACTATGAGATTGATAGACGACCTTTTGGAGGTGCAGGTATCGATGCTGCAGGGCATCCCTTACCTGATGAAACCCTCAAGGCATGTCGTGAAGCAGATGCCATTCTCCTAGCGGCTATCGGTAGTCCCCAGTATGATAGTGCAACGGTTCGGCCTGAACAAGGCTTGCTAGCTCTCCGTAAGGAACTCAATCTCTATGCTAATATTCGCCCTGTTAAGATTTTTGAGAGTCTCAAGCATTTGTCACCACTAAAATCAGAACGAATTGCTGGTGTAGACTTTGTCGTGGTGCGTGAGTTGACAGGCGGGATTTACTTTGGAGATCATATCCTTAAAGAGCTCAAAGCGCGTGATATTAACGACTATAGCTATGAGGAGGTGGAACGGATTCTTCGCAAAGCCTTTGAAATTGCAAGAAATCGCAGAAAAATCATTACCAGCATCGATAAGCAAAATGTGTTAGCAACTTCAAAACTCTGGCGGAAAGTAGCTGAGAAGGTCGCACAGGATTTCCCAGATGTGACCTTGGAACATCAGCTGGTGGACTCAGCTGCCATGCTTATGATTACCAATCCTGCTAAGTTTGATGTTATTGTAACGGAGAATCTTTTTGGAGATATTCTCTCTGATGAATCAAGCGTTCTATCTGGCACACTTGGGGTTATGCCATCAGCCAGTCATTCTGAAAATGGACCAAGTCTCTATGAACCTATTCACGGTTCAGCACCTGATATTGCTGGTCAAGGAATTGCCAATCCTATCTCCATGATTTTATCAGTGGCCATGATGTTGAGAGATAGTTTTGGACGTTATGAGGATGCAGTGCGTATCGAGCATGCTGTTGAGGCAAGTTTGGCAGCTGGAATTTTAACGAGAGATATAGGAGGACAGGCTTCGACCAAGGAAATGACGGAAGCTATTATTGCAAGGTTATGAAGTTAGACGAAAAAATTACTCTAGTCCTTTTGATTTGGAATGTCATGGTTTTCTTGATTTATGGTATAGACAAATCCAAGGCAAGGAGAAGAGCTTGGCGCATCCCAGAGAAAATCTTACTTATTTTAGCCTTTACTTGTGGTGGTTTTGGGGCTTGGTTAGCAGGAATCATCTTTCACCACAAGACTCGAAAATGGTATTTTAAAACAGTTTGGTTTCTTGGGATGGTGTCCACACTAGTAGCCTTATATTTTATTTGGAGGTAATGGATGGCAGGAAAATCGATTTTTGATAAATTATGGGACCGTCATGTCATCACAGGAGAAGAGGGGCAGCCCCAACTCATGTATGTGGACCAGCACTATATCCACGAGGTGACCAGTCCTCAGGCTTTTCAAGGATTACGAGACGCAGGTCGTAGATTGAGACGACCAGACTTGACATTTGGAACCTTTGACCACAATGTCCCGACGGTCAATATCTACGATATTCGAGATGTCATTTCCAAGGCTCAAATTGATAAGCTGGCTGAAAATGTTGAGGAGTTTGGGATTGAACATGCGGCCCATGGTTCTGAAAAACAAG
This sequence comes from uncultured Streptococcus sp., assembly GCA_963523355.1. Taxonomy (GTDB): domain Bacteria; phylum Bacillota; class Bacilli; order Lactobacillales; family Streptococcaceae; genus Streptococcus. The sequence continues at coordinate 3,731 of CAURCY010000004.1, read as the reverse complement.
GAATTGTTCACATGGTTGGACCAGAAACTGGAAGAACTCAACCAGGAAAATTCATCGTCTGTGGAGATAGTCACACAGCAACCCACGGAGCTTTCGGAGCGATCGCTTTTGGAATTGGGACCAGTGAGGTTGAACATGTCTTTGCGACACAGACCCTCTGGCAGGTCAAACCCAAGAAAATGCTGGTGGAATTCACTGGTGTTCCTCAAAAAGGAGTTTATTCCAAGGATTTCATTTTAGCTTTGATTGCCAAGTACGGCGTTGCTTGCGGCGTTGGCTACGTGGTGGAATATCGTGGACAAGCTATTGATGCACTGAGCATGGAAGAACGCATGACTATCTGCAATATGTCCATCGAGTTTGGTTCTAAGATGGGAATCATGAATCCGGATCAAACAACCTATGACTATCTAAAGGGACGGGAATGTGTTCCAGAGGACTTTGAAGAGGCTGTGGCAGATTGGAAGACCCTTGTCAGTGATGAGAATGTCGTTTACGATAAGGTTATCCAGATGGATGTTTCAGACTTGGCTCCTATGGTGACCTGGGGAACCAACCCTGCTATGGGGGTTGACTTTGACAGTAGTTTCCCGGAAATTAAGGATATGAATGATGAACGAGCCTACAATTATATGGATTTGGAACCAGGTCAAAAGCCAGCAGATATTGAACTAGGATATATCTTTATCGGCTCTTGTACCAATGCTCGTCTCAGCGACTTGCAACTGGCTGCGCGATTTGTCAAAGGTAAGAAAATAGCTCCTAACTTAACGGCTATCGTGGTTCCGGGCTCTCGTCCTGTGAAACGAGCTGCTGAGAAGTTGGGCTTGGACAAGGTCTTTCTAGATGCTGGCTTTGAGTGGAGAGACCCAGGTTGCTCTATGTGCCTAGGGATGAATCCTGATAAGGTACCTGATGGTGTCCACTGTGCCTCAACCAGCAACCGGAACTTTGAAGACAGACAAGGCTTTGGCGCTAAGACTCATCTCTGTAGTCCAGCCATGGCAGCAGCGGCAGCTATCGCAGGGAGATTCGTAGATGTTCGGCAAATGCCAGAAGCCCAGTAAGGAGAGGATATGGAGAAATTTACAGTTTATACGGGAACGACCGTTCCTCTCATGAATGATAACATCGACACCGACCAAATCCTACCCAAGCAGTTTCTCAAGTTAATTGATAAAAAAGGCTTTGGTAAGTACCTCATGTATGCTTGGCGTTATCTGGACGATAAGTATACTGAGGATCCAGACTTTGTCTTTAACCGACCTGAATATCGGAAAGCTAGTATTCTCATCTCAGGGGATAACTTTGGGGCAGGATCTTCGAGGGAGCATGCCGCTTGGGCTCTAGCGGACTATGGTTTTAAGGTCGTGATTGCAGGATCTTTTGGGGACATTCATTACAATAATGAACTTAATAATGGCATGTTACCAATTGTTCAGCCCAGAGAGGTTCGAGAGAAACTAGCTCAGCTACAACCAAGTGACCAGGTAACTGTGGACTTGGAACAACAAAAAATCATCTCACCAGTTGGAGAATTCACTTTCGAAATTGATAGTGAGTGGAAACACAAGCTCTTAAATGGTTTGGATGATATCGGTATTACTTTGCAGTATGAAGATTTGATTGCTGCTTATGAAAAACAACGACCAGCCTACTGGCAGGATTAGAAAAAATAGAAAAGGAAATAGAACTATGACAAAACACATTCAATGGAACGGAACACTTTCACAAGAAGGCTATGACATTTTAAAAGGTGAGGGCGGTTGTATTGTTTGCCCTACAAAAGTTGGTTACATCATCATGACTAGTGACAAGGCAGGACTTGAGCGTAAGTTCGCAGCCAAAGAACGCAATCGTAACAAACCAGGTGTCGTTCTCTGTGGTAGCATGGATGAGCTTCGCGCTCTAGCTCAACTCAACCCAGAAATTGAAGCCTTTTACCAAAAACATTGGGACGAAGACATTCTTCTTGGTTGTATCCTTCCATGGAAACCAGAAGCCTTTGAAAAACTCAAAGCATACGGTGATGGCCGTGAAGAACTGATGACTGACGTGCGTGGTACTAGCTGTTTTGTTATCAAGTTTGGGAAAGCTGGTGAACAATTGGCTGCCAAACTTTGGGAAGAAGGCAAGATGGTTTATGCCTCATCAGCTAACCCATCTGGAAAAGGAAACCGTGGTAAGGTAGAAGGTATCGGAGAACGCATCGAAGGGGCAGTTGACCTTGTTATCGAGGCAGACGACTATGTGGCATCTATCCAACCTGACAAAACGATTGAAACTCGCTACGAGCAAGGTGTGATGGTCTCTATGGTCGATAAGGACGGCAAACTCATCCCAGAACAAGGAGGAGCTCGCTCAACTTCACCAGCTCCAGTTGTAATCCGCAAAGGGCTTGACATTGATAAAATCATGATGCATCTCTCAGATACCTTTAACTCATGGGACTACCGTCAGGGCGAGTATTATTAGAATGTAGGAAGTGGGGAGAAAATAATCTCCTCTTTCTTTTGTTATTCACACAATAAAATCCGAACGATATATTTTAATTTATAAAATAATTTGACAAAAACTGTACTTTAGTTTATAATGAATTAAGGAAACGTCGGAAAAGACGTAGTGATGCGCAAGCATAGGTAGGTCATTACAAAAGAAACGAGACATCGATATGTTAAATGAATTTCCAATTTTTGATTACGAAGATATTCAATTGATCCCAAATAAATGTGTGATTAAAAGCCGTGCAGAAGCGGATACAAGTGTCACTCTAGGAAATCATACCTTTAAACTACCTGTTGTACCAGCAAATATGCAGACGATTTTGGATGAAAATGTAGCAGAGCAACTAGCTAAAGGGGGCTACTTCTACATTATGCACCGTTTTGATGAGGAAGGACGCATTCCTTTTATTAAACGAATGCACGATCAAGGGCTCATTGCTTCTATCTCTGTCGGTGTTAAGGACTATGAGTATGATTTCGTTAGCCAACTCAAGGCTGATGCTCCGGAATATATCACGATTGACATTGCTCACGGTCATGCGGATAGCGTGATTTCTATGATTCAACACATCAAGAAAGAATTGCCAGATACTTTTGTCATTGCTGGAAATGTGGGAACACCAGAAGCCGTGCGTGAATTGGAAAATGCTGGTGCGGATGCTACTAAGGTCGGAATCGGTCCTGGTAAGGTTTGTATCACCAAGGTCAAGACTGGTTTTGGTACAGGTGGTTGGCAGTTAGCTGCCCTACGCTGGTGTGCCAAGGCTGCCCGTAAACCGATTATCGCTGATGGAGGAATTCGTACTCATGGCGATATTGCCAAGTCTATCCGTTTCGGTGCTAGCATGGTCATGATTGGCTCTCTCTTTGCAGGACACATCGAAAGTCCAGGGAACACGATTGAAGTTGATGGCGAACAGTTCAAAGAATACTACGGTTCAGCTTCACAATATCAAAAGGGTGCTTATAAAAACGTCGAAGGAAAACGCATCTTGCTTCCTGCCAAAGGTCACCTGCAAGACACTTTAACTGAGATGGAACAAGACCTTCAAAGTGCTATTTCTTATGCAGGTGGACGTCAGGTTGCTGACCTTAAACACGTTGATTATGTTATCGTGAAAAACTCCATCTGGAATGGGGATGCTTCCCACTAAGACGGGCTATCCGTCTAGAAAAAACTTGTTATTAGAGCAAATTTCTGTTATAATAAGACAAGTTTCCACCCTT
>CAURCY010000003.1:0-28836 GCA_963523355.1 uncultured Streptococcus sp. | reverse complement strand
TAGCTTCTTTACGGCTACCAGCCAATTCATCTTCGCGTTTTTGAGCCAATACTTCTGCTTTTTGACGTGCTTGTTCAGCTCCGTCAATATCTGCTGCAATTTTTTCTGCTCTTTGTTCGAAAATGCTAGTCAAATTTGACCAAGCATATTTCTTAACCAAGACTAGCAAGAGAATAAAGGAACCAGCGATTAGTATAAAATCACCAAGTAATTCACCTACTGTTACATTCATAAACTACTCCTTTCTATTCTTCATCATTAATTTTATTTCCTAGGTACATTGAAGATAACAATGTAAATACATATGCTTGTACACAAGAAATAAAAACAGAAAATGCAGTCCAGATTAGATTTGTTCCAAAAGCAATAGGATACCAATAGAAGGCCTGATGAGAAAGTAGGACTAACATACTTGCCATCACTTCCCCTGCAAAGATATTACCAAAGACCCGCAATGCAAGTGAAAGGAGATTGGTAACTTCTTCCAAAAGATTCATTGGTGTCATAAAACCTGGTGTTACAAATGCTTTTAAATACTTTTTGATTCCACGACGACGAATTCCTTCTACGTGTGTCATTAAGATAATTGTAAAAGACAAGACCAAGTCAAATGACAAATTTGCTGTTGGTGAGGTCCAAAGATTTACACCATCTGTAGTCTGAATTCTAGCCATTAAGCCAATATTATTTGCAATGGCCATAAATAGGAATAAACAGAAATAAAAGAGAGAATAATCCTTTATCATTGGACCAAGGTTTGATTTTGTAAATCCAACAACAAAATCAAATAAATACTCTAATACATTTTGTTTTCCTGTGGGTCTCAAAGTCATATTTCGAGTTGCCCAATAAATAAAGCCAAAAATAAGTGCTACAGTCAACAAAGTCAAAACTACTATGGTTAAATTAAAGGTAACAGGACCAATATTGATGGTTGGATTAATACTTTCTTCCATCTAAAATCCTCCCTTTTTCAATTTATACTTCTTTTATTTGATGATAAATGAAAAGACAAGAGTAACGAAGAAAGTACCTTCAATAAAGGCAACCCCTAGGATCATCAAACTACGTAGTTCTGAGATGATATCTGGTTGGCGAGCAACTGATTTCAACAAACCGTTCATCAACATACCCTCACCAAGAGATACACCCATACAGGCAAGACATAGACCGAAAAATGTTAAATTCATGACGAATTCTCCTTTTAATTAAAATTTACTTACTTAGTTTAGTCCTAAAAATTGGATTTGTCAACTTTTTACTTACGTTGAAAGCGTTTAATGAAAATTATTTACAATTTTACTATTTTTAAGTCTATTATATAGAAAACTTTGGAAAAAACTTGTAACAAATCCCTCCATTATCTAGGTCTTTCTGAAAAATAATGAAAAATCCGAGATGAAATCTCGGATGGAAATTAATATATTTTCTTTAACCTAATGTTCTTTTAGTAAGTAGGATTAAAGGGAAAGCAACTAGAAAGCTTTCGTCTCCTACATGTTTATTAAGCACGAACTGTGACGCTGGTGCCATCTTCCTTATAAAGATTGATAAGTCCTTCTTTGAGAGCTCGAACCATATCTCCTGCTTGAACAGGTTGTGGGACTTTGATTGTCAAGAGTTCCATTGGATTTGGAGCGCGGTCGATTTTATTGCCTTTGGCATCATGCAAATCTTCGATATAAGTTTCAAAATGACGGAAACCTGGGCCATAAAACTCAACTTGGTCTCCTTCGTTAATGACGTTCCGTTGACGAATAGTTGCTGTTTGTGTCGCATCATCATAAGAAACCACTTCAGCAACAAACTTATACTCAGGAATTTTACGACGAGCACCAAACAACTGCTCATTTTCAGATGGTGTACCATAGTAGAAACCTGTTGCTAATTCACGTTGGGCAACCTTCCACATCTCATCAATCAAGTCTTGCTTGATAGCTTCAAACTTCTCTGGACTCTCTAGATAAGCATCAACAGCCGCCTTGTAGCAGTTGGTTACTGTTGAAACATAGTGAATAGACTTCATACGTCCTTCGATTTTTAGACTGTCCACACCATTTTCAATCATATCTGGGATATGGTCAATCATAGACATATCAACGGCTGACATTGAAAATTCTTCTGGAATCTCACCTTTCAAGCTCTTGCGTTCTTGACCAAATGGCATATCGTAAAGGTCATACTTCCAACGGCAAGATTGAGAGCAACCACCTCGGTTGGCATCACGCATACTCATGTGATTAGAAAGTGTACAACGACCAGAGTAAGAGATACACATAGCTCCGTGGACAAAGGCTTCAATCTCAACATCTGTACGTTTGCGAATTTCAGCTAATTCTTCCATTGAAACCTCACGCGCCAAAACAACACGAGTTAAGCCCAGTTCCTTCCAAAACTCAAGAGTTTCATAGTTAGTCGCACTGGCTTGAGTTGAAAGGTGAATTTCAAGGCCTGGTGCTTCAGTCGCTGCAATCATAATCAAGGCTGGGTCAGACACGATAACTGCCGCGATTCCGATATCACGTAGTTTACGGAACCACTCACCAGCACCAGCTTCATTTCCTTCGTGCATAACCATATTGGCAGCCACATAAACCTTAGCACCATACTTAGCCGCAAACTGGACACCTTCTTCCATCTGTTCAAAGGTAAAGTTTCCGGCACGGCTACGAAGACCATAGGCCTGACCACCGATAAAGACAGCATCTGCTCCATACTGAACAGCTACCTTTAGCTTCTCTAAAGTCCCTGCAGGTGATAAAACCTCAGGACGTTTTAATGTTTTTGTCATGTTTTCTCCTATTTGCAATATAAAAGTTTGACGTTTTTCCTTCTCATTTTATAGTAAATAAGCCATAAAATCAAGCCTAGACAGATTGTTTTGACAATTCTAATCTTTTAGATTATTAAAGCAAAAAGATTGTCAAAGAGAAAAAGCCCACAGATGTGAGCCCTTTTCTAATATAGGTTAGAAAAAACTATTTCTACACTTCTTTTTTCTTGTGTGCAAGAAATCCAAATCCACTCAAAACTCCTAGAAGTCCTAAGACTACAAGATTAGCATGATCTTCCGTACCTGTATTAGGCAATTCCTCTCTCTTACTTGCTACAGAAGTCGGAATTTGTGAAGTTTCTTTTGTCGATTGTTCAGTTGGTGTCTTTGATTTTGGTGCTTCAACTTTTGGTACCTCAACCTTTGGTGTTTCAACTTTTGGCGTTTCAACCTTTGGTGACTCAACTTTTGGTGTTTCAACTTTTGGCGTTTCAACTTTTGGCGTTTCAACCTTTGGTGACTCAACCTTTGGTTTCGTACCTACTATAATAACTTCTTCTACTGCTTCTTCAGTAATCGTGGTTGGTTCGTTCGGTGTTAATGCACCTGTATTAGGATTCAAGATATAAGTTGTCGTAGTAGTTGTTTTACCAGCTTTACCAGGTTTTGTTACTTCACGATAATCTTTATTTTTTGTACTATCTTCTACGTAACGTGTTGTATATGGAATGGATCTTTCTACAACTGTTGGTTTCGTACCTACTTTAACCACTTTAGGTTGCATTTCACTACGTTTCTCAATAGGTTGACCATCAGTAACTTCTCCTGTTAATTCATTTACAATCTTAGGTGTTGAAGTTACAACCTTACCCGCAGTTCCATTATCGACAGTCTCATTGTCACCTACTTCCTTCGTTGGGTCTGCAACATAAGTAGTCTCAATCGGAATAGGAGTTTCAATCTCAACAGGTGATAAATTATTTTCATACTTTTGTTTATAAACATAAGTTATAATAGTTTCACCTTTTACAATCTCTGTAAGATCTTGTTTGTCTTGGTCTTTAAAGGTATAACGCTTGTTCTCAAAGTCAATATCCGTAGGATGAGTTAATGTAATTTGCTCCCCTACTGCTTTTACCTCACTTGTAACAGACGGTCGAATCTCAGCACCTTGTTCATCGACAAACTTTTGAGTAACCTTGCCTTTATGTTGAACCTCTGTATAAGTCACCAAATGATAGTCACGAGCTACACCGTTTACTGCTTTATCTGCGTCAGCTAACTCGACATTTTTACGAGCAAAAATGTAAAATATACGAGGATGAAAGTAATCTCTTTGTTTTGCTATAACTTTACTTGGAATATAATTTTTTTGGGAAATCTTATTCTCTCCCACTAAAGAAGTTTCTTGACGGTAAGTAGAATCAACACCAGTAGCCGAGCGTAGTTCAATGTCAGAAACTTTAACATCAGGTATATCCGCAGAAGTTATAACACCTTTATCTTTAAAACTTTGAACATCCAAAACCTTAGCAAACAAATCTTTAACAGGAATAACATTACCTTTCTTGTCCTTGTAAGTGTAAGTTCGAGTGTAACCAATCAAATCAGTGTGATTTTCCGCTCTTCGAGTCATATTTTTAATAATAACATGAGTTTCTATCGGTTTACTGCTGAAAATGGCGTAAACTTTAGTTTCCTCTGGTAACGTATACTCAAATTTTGCAGTTGTTTCGATACTTGCAATACCATAAGTTTTAGCAAGAACACTTTCTGAATCAGGTGTAATGGTGTAACTGTAAATTTCATTTGGTTTTAACTCCACTACATTAGCGCGATATCCTTTGTTGCTTCGATTTGTATTATAAGAGTTTGGTAGAGTTGAAAGAGTAGGCGTTTTTACAATCACTTCAGTAACGTCTGTTGTTGTTGGGTTCGCTAAAGCACTTCTCAAACCTTGAGATGTTGTTAAGTCCAGTTCCTGAGCTTTCAAATAATTGACTGTACCACTTGTTGAAGTAATTTCACTTACAGAACCCTCTTTTAAAACATCTTCATCAATATCTCTTGAATTTAATTGGGAAAGTACAGTAGCCTTAACTTTAACGTAATCAGCAGTCACATAAGTATCCTTAAACTCCTCAATCTTAGCTCTATCAGCATCAGCTTGTACTTTCTCTGCTTTTGCTGATTCTAAAGACTGAATTTCAGCGTCAACTTTTTCTTCAGCAGTTTTTCGTAACGGATTTACTTCAGAAGGAGTATTAGCTGTACCTACATTTTCAACTGGTGTTTCATTTACAGTGATACCTAGCGCTTTCACTTCTTCTACTTTTGCCTTCAACTCTGCTTCTTTTACAGCATGAGATGTACTAGTTTCAAACTCATTTTGTGAACTTTCACCTGCCGGTTGACTTAGTTGGACGCTTGTTGTTGGATTAGTAGGTTGTTCGTCAGCGCTTACAATCCCATTTAAAAATAAACTCCCTAAAGCAGTCGTTAGGATAATACCACTTAACAAACCTAACTTAGTTTTACGGAGATAGCCATGACCTTGTTCTTGTTTTACTGCTTTATGCAATAGAAACACCTACTTTCATTTATTTGTATTGTTAACATTATTACATAATTAACTAAAAAAGTAAAGGCATAAACTCAAGAATTAAATACAATAAATTTATAAAAACTTCCTAACCACTGTACTAGAATTTTCTACAATTCAAAAAACAATATCAGAACGGATTGATACTGATACGAAACAAAAAACAAAATGACTCTTTATACATCTATAGTAGGATTCAAGACAGATTATTTATTTCTTAATCGATATATAAAAGAAATCCTGATTAAACTGTCTTTAAAACTTAAGAAATCAAGGATATGATAAAAGGTATGGATATCAGTATATCTATTTTTACCATCTCAAAAGTAGATTCAGAGAATATAACTGTTCTCTTATGATGAGACTTTGGAGGCAACTATTCTGTCTTGTTTTATGAAAGAATAGCTTAACCTTTTACTTAAAATATTCATCTAAAAAAAGAGAGAACGATTTTGTTCTCTCGAAATCCTTATTTTTCATTTACTATAAGAGCAAAGTAATTATAGGTTTATTCCCACTCAACAGTTGCAGGTGGTTTACTTGTAATATCGTAGACGATACGGTTAACGTGGTCCACTTCGTTTACGATACGTACAGAAATCTTTTGAAGAACTTCCCAAGGAATCTTTGCAAAGTCAGCTGTCATACCATCGATAGAAGTGATCGCACGGATTGCAATCGTATAGTCATAAGTACGACCGTCACCCATAACACCAACTGAACGAACGCCTGTGTTCACTGTGAAGTATTGCCAGATATCACGGTCAAGACCTGCTTTAGCAATTTCTTCACGAAGGATAGCGTCTGACTCACGAACTGTTTCTAGCTTTTCTTCAGTGATTTCACCCATGACACGGATAGCAAGTCCTGGTCCTGGGAATGGTTGGCGCCATACGATATGGTCTGGCATACCAAGCTCTGTACCAAGGGCACGAACTTCATCCTTGTAAAGAGTGTTGAGTGGTTCAATCAGTTCAAATTGCATGTCTTCTGGAAGACCACCCACGTTGTGGTGTGACTTGATAGTTTGAGCTGTATCTGTACCAGATTCGATAACGTCTGTGTATAAGGTACCTTGAGCAAGGAATTTCACATCTTTGAGCTTGCTTGCTTCGTCATCAAATACATACACAAATTCGTTACCGATGATTTTACGTTTTTGTTCAGGGTCAGAAACGCCAGCAAGTTTGTCAAGGAAACGTTTAGCAGCGTCTGCTTTGACGATATTCAAACCAAACTTACCACCAAGCATGTCCATAACTTGGTCAGCTTCTCCTTTACGAAGAAGACCGTGGTCTACGAAGATACAGATCAATTGATCGCCAATAGCCTTTTGGAGAAGAACTCCAACGACAGATGAGTCAACCCCACCTGAAAGGCCAAGAAGGACACGTTTATCACCGACGGTTTCACGGATTTTTTGAATCTGCATATCAATGAAGTTATCCATTGACCAGTCGCCTTTAGCTTTACAGATGTTAAGGGCAAAGTTACGAAGGATATCATTTCCGTATACAGAATGACGAACTTCTGGGTGGAATTGGATACCGTAAATGTGTTTATCTGGGTTTTCAATGGCTGCGTATGGGCAGTCAGCTGATGTACCTGTACGAACAAAGTCAGCAGGAATTTCAGTAACCGCATCACCATGGCTCATCAAAACAGTCTGCTCGTCTGGTGTTGATTCAAAAAGAGCTGATGGTGTGTGAGTAAGAGTTGATTGACCGTATTCACGATTTCCAGCATCACCTGCAGGAACAACTTTTCCTCCAAGTTTATGGGTCAATAACTGCATACCGTAACAGATTCCCAAAATTGGAATTCCAAGTTCGAAGATTTCTGGGTCAATATCAAATGAACCATCTTCGTATACAGAGTTTGGACCACCTGAAAGGATAATTCCTACAGGATTGATTTCACGAACTTCAGCAGCTGAAATTTTATGGCTTTTTAGTTCTGAAAAAACACCAATCTCACGGATACGGCGTGAAATCAGCTGGTTGTATTGGCTACCATAGTCCAATACGATGATTTTTTCTACATCTTGCAAATCAGTTGAAATGTTGCTCATCTTTTTCCTTTCTCAAAAGAAATATCTTTTTTCAATATTCTATCACAAATAAGGGCGAATTACCAACTAAACAAGGCGAAGTTTGACTTTTTCTAGTTTATTGGGGTACAATAGAGAAAAGATAGAAATGAAGTGAAAACATGCTACCAGCTTATATGAAAATCCATGATCAGATAAAAAAAGATATTGACGAACATCGTTGGGCCATTGGCGAGAGGCTTCCCAGTGAACGAGATTTAGCAGAGCAGTTTGCGGTTAGTCGCATGACTCTCCGCCAAGCAATTTCCCTCTTGGTCGAAGAAGGTGTTCTGGAGCGCAGAGTTGGAAGTGGCACCTTTGTGTCTAGTACTCGAGTACAAGAAAAGATGCGAGGGACAACCAGTTTTACTGAAATTGTTAAGTCCCAAGGTAAAGTTCCCTCTAGCCAGCTCATTTCCTACAGAAAAACCATTCCCAATGAGCAGGAAGTTGCTAAACTAGGAATTTCTCCTACCGAAAATATTATCCGAATGGAGCGGGTTCGCTATGCCGACCAAGTTCCTCTAGTTTATGAAGTTGCTTCTATTCCTGAAAAATTCATTAAGGACTTTAAAAAAGAAGAAATCACCAGTCATTTCTTCCAAACCTTGCAAAAACACGGCTACCGTATAGGCAAATCTCAACAGACCATCTATGCTCGCCTTGCTAAAGAAAAGATTGCCCACTATTTGGAAGTTGAAAAAGGACATGCTATTCTTGGTTTGACTCAGGTTTCCTACCTAGAAGATGGTACTGCTTTTGAATACGTAAAAAGTCAGTATGTAGGCGAACGTTTTGAATTTTATCTTGAAAATAATTAGATCACTATGCAAAAACTCTCTGTCACGGACAAAGAGTCTTTTTATTTTTCTAAGAGCAAATCTTTCAACGAAATCAGAGTTACTGCAATTAAAATCATTGCCATACCAAGAAAATCAATAGGATAAAATTGTTCATTCATAATTAGGAAGGCAAAGAAAACTGCCGAAATTGGCTCAATAGAAGCCAACAAGCTTGACTTGACCGGTCCAATCAGACTGGCTCCTTTTAAGAAGGCTGTATAGGCAAAGACAGTACCGATAAGGATAATGCCCGCAAATGCAAGGAGAAAATCAAGACTAGTTGGGATAGTAGCCTCTAGAACTCCTGTAAAAGGAAGGGCGACCAAACCTGCTATGACCATTCCCACACCAATGACCAAACTGCTCCCCCACTTCTTAATCAAGGCTATGGGCAAAATGATATACAGTGCGTAAGTCAGAGCAGAAAAGAGACCCCAGAACAGGCCTGCAGGTGTCATGGATAACTGGTCCAACTGCCCATGAGTTGCAATCAGGAAGGTCCCTCCAATGGCTAATATGATGGAAACTATCTCTCCCAGTGTCGGTGCCACCTTATCCTTGATACAGCTATAAATCAAAATCCCGACAGGACAAACATACTGAAGCACCGTCGCGGTTCCTGCATTGGTCTCCTGAATAGCAGTTAGATAGGCAAATTGATTGAGGAAGAGACCAATTAGAGCAAAAATGAGAAGAGACAGTAAACTCTTTCTATCATTTAAAAAGGCCAGCATTCTATCCTTTGCAGTAGCATAAGTCAAGACCATGAGAATCCCACCAGCGATTAAAAGACGCAAGTTGGTCAAAACCAGAGCCGAAATTCCGTGTGCCATCAGGTATTGGCCACTCGTTCCTGACAAGCCCCAAGCAATCCCAGCCACAACTGTTAATAGAGTCCCTTTTAAACTGTTTGACATGTCTCTCCTTACTCTTCTTTGCGAATCAAGTCCATCACTTGATTGCGGTCTACAATCCATTGAGCCCTCTCATCCTTTTCATAGGTACGATTCGATAGGAAAATAGCCGCTTCTTGCTTCTGGCGATTCCACATGATAAAGGTACCTGTATAGCCCGTATGGTCTAGCCAATCTCCTTCCAAATTCCAGGCCAAAGAACGTTCCTTGTCATCCAAAGGAGAAAAATTTTGACTCAAATCTCTTGCAAAATCATCTGCTAAATAGTGTTCTAAAAAGATTTGTAAATCCTTTACAGTCGAAAATAAACCAGCACTACCTGCATGTCTGCCCAGGAGGCGAGCCTTGGGATCATGTACCAGACCTGCCTCGACACCTCTAACTGTTGGAACAGCAAGCTCAACAGGCCCAAACTGGGTATCCGCCATTCCCCAAGGATTCCAAACTTGCTCCTGTAAAATCACATCCAAGTCTTGATTAAAGATTCTTTCCAAGATAAAACCTAATAGCAAAAAATGGACATCCGAATAAAGAAAGGCTGGCTGATTTCGTCTATTGAGATAAAACATCGCTTCCTTTAATTCTGAATCTGTTAAAAGATCACGATTGAGAATAAACGGATCAAGGTCTGTAGCGTGAGTTAAAAGCTGACGAATAGTGATATCCGGATAATCACTCTCAGCTAAAAAATCTGTTACCGGTCTGTCAATATCTAGTTGACCTTTTTCCCACAAGAAGGTAAAAACGGTACCAACCCCAACAACCTTGCTGACACTAGCTAGATCATAAACTAGTCCTGCCTCAGTCTGCAAGCCATGCTCTGGGTCACTCTGGCCTAAATAGAACTCCGTCCATTGATTGTCCTTAAAATACGCAAAAGAGGCTCCGGGATAAATCCCTGCCTCGATTTGTTCTTCTATTTTTTTAATAATCTTGGTCCACTTCATACTTCTTCAAACCACAATTCAACATTATTTCTATCTTTACCAAGGAAGAATTTTTCAGACTTAGGAATAAAATATTCGGTAGACTCAAACTTCTGACGAAGACTTGCTATATCTAGTTCATTGACCAAGAACTTGAGCATAGATAAGTCCCAAGTAACCGTATTGTCCACAGTCAAATCCTGCCCCTGAGCTGGGATAAAATCAAGTGATGTCCCAATTTCAGATAGTTCCAAGAAACTATCTACATCCGTTGGGAGGTGTAATTCCATAGAAATCTCAAATTTACTTAAAGAAATTGACTCCAGATCTGTTTGAAATTCAGGTTTTTCTTCTACTTCTACTAGACTTTCTCTATCATCTTCCGCATGAATCAAAATCAAATCATCTTCTGGTGAGTAAATTTCAAAAGCGTAGCCATTTTGACCTTTATATAATCGATGAATCGAATCTGTTTTAGATAAGAGTCCTTCGATCTCCAAGGGATTTTCCACCTTGACAATCAATCTAGCTAGTTTTTTTCTTCCCTCTACCTTACGAGTGCGCATACTTGGAGCTTCTTCTAAAACCAGCTTTTCTAAACCTGTTTGATCACCTAGCGACAGAAAGGCTGACTCTTCTAATAAGGCCTTCATGCCAAGGGTTTCTATATAAAATGTTTCATTTAATTTTCTATTATTAACTTTTAAAGTAGGAATAATCCGTACAATCTGATTTACATTCATAAATTCCTCCAACTCTTTTATTTTAAAGGATTTTAGAATTTTTTACAAGAAATTATGCTCAGATTTACCTTTTTTTCGTAAAATTTCATCTAAAAAACCGAGGATTTCCTCGGTTTCAATTTCTTATAGGTAAAGGAATTTGAAGATAGCTACTGCGGCAATTGCTGCTGCGATCGGTGCAACTACTGGTACCCAAGAGTACCACCATTTTGAATCACCTTTGTGCTCACCAAGAACTGATTTTGGAAGGAAAGCATGAAGGAGACGTGGTCCCAAGTCACGGGCAGGGTTCAAGGCAGGTCCTGTAGGTCCACCAAGTGATGTTACCAAGGCCATAACAAGGAATCCAAGTGCTAAGTGAGCTACTGAAAGTCCTGAAGCAGTATGTGGTGCTACTTGGGCTTTGATTGCTAAATCAGAAAAGTCAACATTTTGACCTGCTTGACTAGCCATTTGTTTCATGTATTGAAGCACTTCAGAACCAAAGAAGTTTTTAGTCAATCCAAGGGCTGCAAAGAAAAGAACAAATGATCCAACAAACTCATTTACAAAACCATTAACAGTTGCTGCAAAATGTGATTCTTTTGTACCATTATCCAAACTTGAGATTGTTGAGAAAGTACCCAAGATGTTGTTTGGATTTTCAGTTTTCAAGTAGTATGGGCGGTGTGTTGCCACAACCAAGGCTTGACCAAAGATAGCACCCAAAACTTGTGCAAGGATATAAGGCGCTACCTGTGCCCAAGGGAAGAGACCGCTGATTGCAAGTCCAAGAGTGAAGGCTGGGTTGATGTGGTTACCTGATACGTTACCAAACATCAAAGCTGGAATCATAACCCCCATACCGTAACCAACAGCGATAACGAGCCAGCCACTTTGGTGACCTTTCGTACCTTTAAGTTCAACGTTAGCAACTGCACCATTACCAAGAATGATCAAAATAGCAGTTCCCAAGAATTCAGTGGCATATTTAATTGCCCATGTAAAATCCATTTGATAGATTCTCCTTAAAATTTTTTAGACAATCCTTATTCTATCAATTTTTATATCTTTTAGCAATATGTTTTCTAAAAGAATATATGAGAAAGCGGTTTTATTTCTTATAAAAAACAAAAGGATTAAGGAGGTGCATTTCCTTAATCCGAGAGTTCTTATTCTTGACGTTGGCCGAAATCTGCAATCATCTGCTCCATTTCTTGTCGACTCGGAGTTGTCAGCATATAAAGGTAATCTCCTTGAAGTTCCGCGAAGGCTGCTGGCATGATTTTTTTAACCTTGAACTGTTGGCTATATTTGTCAAGCAAATCCTCTTCTGAATAGACATAATGAGCATTTGCACGGCGAGAAGTAGCCAAACAATACTGAGCTTCAAACTCTGACACTGGGAACTCTTCTCCTGCGACAATCGCCGCATAACCACGATAGAGGTCCAAAGAGTGGGCAAAGTTATAAACATCAATGGTAAAACCACCTGCAGGACGGTTATTGTACTCAATGGCAATGTAATCGTCCCCTTCGCGGAAGAACTCGATATGGAAGAACCGTTCTTTCATACCAAATTCTTTGACGATAGCCTCACCATATTTACGTAATTTGGGATCCATATCCTTAAGAACATAGTAGGAATTGTCCATCTTATACATCATGAGATCAAGCGGTGTATAGGCGTAGTCGAAGGTTGTTAAAAAGACAATCTTACCATACTTGTCCACTAAACCATCAAAGGTACAAATTTCGCTAGAAGTGACAAATTTTTCAAAGAAATAAACGGTCGAATGGTCCCATTCTTGCTTGAAGTGATTGATATCGTCTTCTGTCTCAAGTTTAAAGGTTGCGGCTGCTCCCACTCCATTATCAGGTTTGGCAATCATTGGAAGACCGATTTCTTTCACTGCTTGATCCACATCTGCTTCCGTCTTGATAACAGCTCCAGGGACCACAGGGACACCTGCTTTTTTGAAAAGTTTCTTCATTTCAGACTTATATTTCGTCTTTTTTAAATCCTCTGGTTTGGCACCGAAAACATTGAATTGTTCTCTGAGTGTTGCGTCCAGCTCAAGCCAGTATTCATTGTGGGACTCGATACGATCGATTGGACCATGCTTATAGAAAAGAAAGGCTACAGCACGTTTGACTTCGTCTATGTTCTCAAGATTGTCCACACGGAAATACTCGGTCAGGCTATTGCGTAAGGGCTCATCCAATTGCTCGTAAGGTTCTTGGCCAATTCCCAAGACGGTGATGCCTTTATTAGCTAGTTCAATGGTAAACTGTTGAAAGTTTTGTGGATAGTAGGGAGAAATAACAAGGTAATTCATAGGTAACTCCTTTTATAAATAGAGATTTCCAAGGAAATAAGGCATTTGTTTGCGCCACCATTCCCAGTCGTGGGCGACATCGTGTCCCCATTCAGCAAACCAGGCTGGAATTTGTTTCTGGTCAAAGGCTTCTTTGAGCTTGTAAAAGGATGGTAGACCGTCTTGTTCCCAGGCACCAAGACCCGTACACAGCACAATCTCTGCCTGACGGTAATGGTCAATAAACCAGCCGTCGTTCTGGTTCCAGATATAATCTACTGGCGAGTTTTGGTAAATAGCATCGTCATTGTAGTAATCGCCGACAAAGAAACGTGCATCGTAAACACCACTAAGAGCAATCACCTTTGTAAAAACATCTGGATGTTGGAGAAAAAAGTTGACTGCATGGTAGGCGCCCATGGAGCAACCTGTCGTCATCATACCATCAAACCAACCTGTCTTATGCTTGATAAAAGGAATGGCCTCATCAATCACATAGCGTTCATAGGCACGGTGCATTTCCGCTTGGTCGTGCCCATTTTTCCATGTGGCCAACCAGCTCTCACTATCTACACTGGACAAGGTAAAGAACTGGACACGGCCTTCCTCGATAAAGGAAGCACAGGCATCAATCATGCCAAAATCATAGTATTCGTTGTGACTACCACCTGATGAAGCAAAGACCACAACTGGAATCCCAGCATGTCCATAACGATTAAGGTACATTTCACGGTTAAGATTGCCACTCCAGTGGCTAAGGTTTTCAATATGCATTGGCTTTCTCCTTTACTAACTTACCATTTCTCTGCAAAAAATCTCAGACAGTCTGGTAAATTCTCCGACCAAGGGATTTCACTATGGATGGCACCAGACTGAACTTTCAGTACAAGATTATCCAGATGAACTCCCCCTGCTATCAAATCATGGTAATAGCGAAGCGACGAGTCAATATAGGCTTGCTTGATATTACCAGCCATCAAGGTCTTGTCTGTATCATCTGCTTCTTCTGTTCCTACATAGATGAAAATGCGCTGGTCAGGCGATAGTTTCTTGCGCTCAATATAGCGGTTAAAAGCTTCTTGATGAAGCCAGTTAGCAGATGAAAAGACGCCCAAGCAACCAATTTGATCTTGGTATTCCAAACCGATAAACTGGGTAATATTGCCGCCTAGTGAGGAGCCAATCATAGCCGTATACTGGCGGTCAGCTTTGGTACGGTAGGTCTCATCAATAAAAGGTTTGACCACCTCCATGACAAACTCAGAATATTCCACACCCTTACCACCAAACTGCTGCCCCGGGATAGGAGATTCTTGGAACTTCCAAGCCGCATACTCATTCATCCGCCCCATACCATCATTGTCAATGGCGACGACAATCATGCGACTGATATCAGGATTACGCTTAATAGCTGGGATAATCTTCCATGAATGGCCAATGAAAGACTCCTTGCTATAAAAAACATTTTGCCCGTCATGAAAGTAAACAACAGGATAGGAACGATCCGTGTCTTTCTCATAATCTTTAGGCAGAAGAACACGTACACGGCGTTCCTTACCTGTATAAGGAACCTTGAGTTTGTGTTCTTTCATTTTTAAATAAAAGTAGGATTGATTCATTGTCAGAAAACTCTCTATATTCAAAATTTTATTTTATTATATCACAATTATAGAAAAAAAGTTAGTTTTGCTTCCATTTTTGGAATTAAAAACTAACTTTTTCATTTATTTTTCTAAATTCTTCTGGATTTTCTGATTAGAGCAAATTATCAATCAAGTCATCCACTTCATCTTTTTCAGCCTGTGGTGTAATCTCAGTAATCATGATTCCAGCCACAGCTCGCTCAACTAAACCTTCAACATCCATGCGTCTTTCGTACTGTTCTGCATTCTTAATCTTAGGATTGGTCTTTGGACGATCTGGCGCAAAAATGGTACAACAGTCTTCAAAAGGCTGGATTGAAATTTCAAAGGTGTCAATTTCCTGAGCAATGTCAATGATTTCCAACTTATCCATTGTCACAACTGGACGGATGATGGGAGTGTTGGTAACAGCATTGATAGCCTGCATGCTTTCTAAGGTCTGGCTAGCTACTTGACCAAGACTTTCCCCATTGATGATAACTAAACCATTTCGTACCTCACGAATACGGTCAGTAATCCGCATCATAAAACGACGCGTCAAGGTCATAAGATAGGCTTCTGGCGCTTTAGCCTTGATTTCCTCTTGAATCTCTGTGAAAGGTACTTCGATAAACTGGATATTTCCCCCAAACTTGGTCAATTTACGAGTCAAATCTTGGGCTTTTTTAAGGGCACCAGGACTCGTGTAAGGTGGGCTGGCAAAATGAACAGCCTCAATATCCACTCCACGTTTCAAAGCAAGATAACCTGCTACAGGTGAATCAATCCCTCCTGACAACATGAGCATGCCTTTACCAGAACTTCCCACAGGTAATCCTCCTGCTCCACGAAAAGTTTCATAGGAAAGATAGGCAGCCTCCTCACGAATCTCAACCTGAAGATTAATATCTGGATTTTTCATCTGAGCTTGCACGTTTGGAATAGCCTCGAAAACAGCTCCACCAAGAGTTTGATTGAGTTCACGACTGTCCAATTCAAAGTTGTGGTCGCTACGCTTACCAGTGATTTTAAAGGTCATCCCTTCCTTGTAGATATCTGTCATAATCTCTTGAACAGAAGACTTCAAAACTTCTACAGACTTTTCGATCTTATAAACGGGAGAAAAATTCTGAATTCCAAAGACTTGCTTAAGCGATTCTGCTACTGCTGTGTAATCAGCTCCATTAAGGTAAGCATGGGCACGGTCGCGATCTGCGGTTACCTTAACTTGGGGATAGATAGACAAAACGTCTGAAATATTATTGCGAAGTTTATTGATGAAACGCATACGATTCTTGTGCTTGGTTGACAATTCTCCATAGCGAATCATAATTTCTGAATACTGCATAAATGCTCCTATCTTACTTTTCTAGTTTGGTTGTAAATTAATTTTAGCTTAGTCAAAAACTGCTCGACCTGACTCATATCATTTTCAAGGTCTAGGCTTAGACGCACAGCTGACTGGGCCTTATCCTTGTCCACTCCCATGGCAATCAGGGTTCCGGCTGGTTTCCCTGCCTTGGACGAACAAGCAGAGGTCGTTGAGATGAAAATATCATAGTCTTCAAAGGCATGAACGATGACTTCACCACGAACACCCTTAATTCCAAAAGTCAGGATATGAGGGGCGAAGTCTTCCTCATCTGAGAAGACAAAAATATCTGGATAGTCGAGAAGAGCTTGGCGAATAACAGATTTCATCTGCCCGGTCTTGCTCGTAAAGATATCTAGCTTTTCCATAGACAAACGGAGAGACTTGGCTGTCGCTGCAATCCCTGCCACATTTTCAGTTGTCGAACGATAGTCGCGCTCCTGACCACCACCTGTTAAAAGGGGCGTAATCTTCTTGCCAGACTTGATATAGACAAAACCAACACCTCGGACACCATGAAACTTATGACTAGAGAAGGTCGCAAAATCCACTCGTTCTGTCAGGTATTTTTCAGTCGGAATCTTAGCAAGTGCTTGAACCGCATCAACGTGGAAAGAAATAGTTGGTTTGTCTGCTAAGAGTTCTGAAATAGCCTCAATAGGTTGAATCGAGCCGATTTCATTGTTTACTGCCATGACAGAAATTAGGATTGTATCAGGCCGTATCAAAGCTCCTAGAGCCTCAACATCAACAAATCCTTTCTCATCAACTGGAGCAAAATCCACCTCAAAACCTTGTGATTTCAACCAGAGAGCTGACTCTTTGACTGCCGGATGTTCAATGGCTGATACGATGATGTGCTTGCCAAACTGGGCTTTTTCAAAGGCCACACCCTTGATAACCCAGTTATCACCTTCTGTTCCACCAGATGTAAAGAAGATTTCATCACTTTTCTTACCGATTAAATCTGCAATCTGTTGACGGGAAGCATCTAAGATTCGTGTTGCCTGGTCTCCTAAACGATGGAGACTAGATGGGTTTCCTAAAATTTTTGAAGCGACCTGCATATAGGTTTCAAGGGCTTCTGGATAAGGCTTGGTCGTCGCCGAATTATCAAAGTAAATCATGTATTCTCACGCTTTCTAAAATCACTCTCTCTATTGTATCATGAAACGGAGCTTGCGACAAGAAAGGGCAATTCCTCTTTTTTTAAGATTTTTTTAAAGAATTGCGGTATAATAAATTTTAATTAAAGGAGAGAATGTATGTCTAATTATCGTAGAACCTCAAAACCAAAAACAGAACACATCAAAACAGGCTTCACGGTCTTTCAAAAAACCATCGCTACTATCGGTAGTATCCTTGGCTTGATTACTGCTAGTATCACGATTATGAACGCCTTGGATAATAACAAAAATACTAAAAAAGAACCTACGACAAGCCAGACGACAACCATTGTCAAAGAAATTCAAAAGGAATCCCCTAAGGAAAACACTAGTCCCAATAAGGAAAATAATACTAGTCAAGAAAAAACACAACAAGAAGAAACGCCAAAATCCAGCGTCAAAGAAGAGAAAAAAGAAGAGCAGAAAACAGCAACTCAGGACTCTTCTACTCCTGCTCCAAATAAACCTGCCACTGAAACTGAAAAGCAGTCCAATAATACTCCAACTTCAGAAAATAAAAGTAATCAATAGCCAGTAAAATAGCTTCCCTCCAAACTTGGAAAGAAGCTATTTTTTTATTGTTGTAACACTTTTCGAGGTTTGGTACCCTCAGCTGGACCGATGACACCTGCCATCTCCAGTTCTTCCATGAGACGGGTCGCACGGTTAAAACCAACTGACAAACGACGCTGAATCATGGATGCACTGGCTTTCTGGGTTTCGATCACCAAAGCCTTGGCTTCTTCAAAAAGCGGATCTCCACCAGATTCACCATCTGAAAATTCACCGTCATTTTCAGAAACCTCACCTGGATCAAAACTCTCATCGTAATCTGCATCCGCCTGAGCCTTGATAAAGTTTACGATGCGTTCAACATCATCATCCGAGATAAAGGAGCCTTGGAGACGAACTGGATGATTTTCATCAATTGGTTTAAAGAGCATGTCTCCTCGACCAAGCAGTTTTTCTGCTCCATTTTCATCCAAGATAGTACGGGAGTCTGTCCCTGATGAAACCGCAAATGCCACACGTGACGGAACATTGGCCTTAATCAGACCAGAGATGACATCAACGGATGGACGCTGGGTTGCAAGAATCATGTGGATACCAGCAGCACGCGCCTTCTGTCCCAGTCGGATAATAGCATCTTCCACTTCCTTGCTAGCCACCATCATGAGGTCAGCCAACTCATCCACAATCACAACAATGAGTGGCAGTGGAATCTGCTTGTACTCAGATTGAGCATTAAACTCTTCTACCTTGGCATTAAAGCCTGCAATATTCCGAACTCCCACCTTGGCAAAGAGTTCATAACGATTTTCCATCTCATCCACAACCTTTTGCAGGGCCTTGCTGGCCTTGCGTGGATTGGTTACAACTGGAATCAAGAGATGGGGAATATCATTGTAAACAGACAACTCAACCATCTTAGGATCGACCATCATAAACTTGACCTGGTCGGGTCTTGCTTTCATCAGAATGCTAGCAATAATGCCGTTAACTGCTACTGACTTCCCTGAACCCGTTGAACCTGCAACTAGCAAGTGGGGCATTTTAGAAAGGTCAAAAGCTCTTGCTGTGCCATTAACAGCCTTCCCTAAAGGAATTTCTAATAGATTTTCTGCTTTCGTTTGAGATTGTTCCCATAGTTCTCGGAAAGACACAGTGGCAATTTCAGAGTTAGGAACCTCAATTCCGACTAGGGATTTCCCAGGAATTGGTGCTTCGATTCGAACATCCTTAGCTGCCAAGGCTAGAGCGAGGTCATCTGCTAGATTGGAAATGCGGTTGACCCGCACACCGACTGCCGGTTTGACTTCATACTTGGTTACTGACGGTCCAATTTCAGCCCGTTCAACCGTCACCTTGATACCAAAGCTAGCAAAGGTTTCTTCCAAGATTTTGATATTCTCTCGGACAATTTTTTTCTCTTTAGACTGGTCTTTTGGTTTATCTGGGGCAAAAAGTTGTAAACTAGGGAGTTTATATTCAAGAGCCTCCTTGGCTGAAAAATCGACCTGAACATCTTCATCATCCAAGGTTTCTTCTTGTTCAGGAAATTCAAGTTCAGCTTGAGGCAAGATGATCTCTGGTTCTACCCACTCTTCTTCTGGAACCGGTGGAACATCAAGCACAACATCTTCTGTCAGAATTTCACCCGTTTCCATATCAACAGGAGGCATATCGAGTAAGGCTTTTTCAGCCTCTTCTTTTTCTAATCTAGCCTCTTCCTCAGCCTTTTGACGAGCTTTTTCTTCTTGTTTGACAAAGCGTTCCTCTTTTCGACGCTCATGCCCTTCCCGCCATTTGGCAAAGCCTCTACTGAAAAATTCAGCAATATCGTAAACAGACCAAGGACTGACTAGGAGAGCACCCACTAAAATCAAGATAGCACCAATAAAGTAAGTACCGATATTTGAAAAGAGAAAGGCTGTTGGCACATAGAGGGCAACACCAATCAAGCCTCCTCCAGCAAAACTAGTCGTTCGAAAACCAGTCAAATCAGTCACAACCTGAGCCATGGTTCCTTTTAGAACTGACTTGTCCAAGCCATATTTCCAAACCAAGTAGGCCTCAAAAATCAGGAGCAAGCCTGCAAATATAGTGAAAAAGCCAGATAGAAGACCTTCCTGTTTTCGGATCCACTTGAAAAAGAAGAGGTAGAGCAGGATACCAAATATTGCCAGATAAGCTAGACTACCCACCAGCAAGCGAATTAAATTGTAAAGAGTGATACCTGCAGCCCCTAATTTGAAGGCTGCGAAAATCAATAAAAACGCGATTCCCAACGAAATCAACATTCGTTGAATCGCTTCTTTTCTTTCGAGTTCTGCTTTTGACGGTCTCCGTCTTGTTTTACTTGTATTCTTGTTTGCCATTCTTCTATTATACCATATTTCACAGGCATTTCGAAAAAGGTCAATATTCTCCTTGGATAGTTCAGTATTGGGAGATTCAAATAAAATTTTCTTATCCATAGTTTCCCTCTCTAAGTAATTTCAGAACATCTTTTTGATAGCCTTTATAATCCAGCTGACTGTTCATCAAAAAAGAAGATATGCAAAATTTTGAAATTTTGATATAATAAAACTATCAAAAAGTAAAGGAATGATTGGTATGAACGCAATCACAGCTCACAGCTCACAGCTCACAGCTCACAGCTCACAGCTCACGCTGATTATGTAATCAAGCGTATTTTTTGTCAAGCCCTAAAACAGACTTTTTCACATTTTTGTGAGAAGGTCTTTTCTGTTGTTTCTCAACTCAATGAGTTGATTGTTGGAGGTGTAAAATGGCTCCTCTAGCTATTGATAGAAGTTGGCAATCTGGAAATGAAAGAGCTGACAATTTATTTTTCTGGAGAAATTTCGGTTTTGATGAAAAAGATATTTTAATCGAAAATACTGATGGTATCATTAACGGAGCTCTGTTTGAATTTAAAAATAGCATTGCTGATCTTAATGCTGTGCTTGTTCAAGCTATCCACTATCTGTCTAAATTAAGGATAAAAGGTGGTATTCCTATACCAAGCAAAATCGTTTTAGTTGATATTAATAAAAATCGTGCTAGTGTTTATGATGCAACTCAATATCGTTTAGAAATTTTACAAAATTATACGAATAGTGCATCAAAAAATGTAAATCAGACCACTTTAAAAAATGCTACTAATCCTGAAAAAGTAATTGAATTTGATGTTCTTCAACCAAAAAGCCCTAAAAATCGTGAATTGTGTGAATTATTCCAAATAGACGAGTATCAAAAGTTTGAAATTGATTTTCCAAACATTTTAGGGTGGGCGAACTATATATACCGTCACGATAAAACAACAACAAAATCTCAAATGTTTGAGATGCTCAAACAACCATCTAATTCAATAGTCGAAAACTATATCTTACCTTGGTGTGGAGACGAAAGCGATTTTGACACCGTGATGGACGCATTAAATGACCCCGCAAATAGAAAAGATTTAGGAGCATTTTATACACCACTACCTTATGTTAAAGAAGCAACTAAACTTGTTCGTCAAGCTATTAGCAATCTTCCTAAAGGCATGGACTATGTTATTTTGGACAGATGTGCTGGTACAGGAGCATTAGAGCATTATTTAACCGAAGAAGAGTTAAGCCATGTTATCTTGAATACTTATGAAATAAAAGAATGGCTTGTTTTGTATAACAAATATATTGGGAAGGTACGGGCTATCATACCACCACTTTCAATGGTACAAGAAAACAAGGGGAACTTAGTAACAGGTGGGGATGCTTTAGCAGAAGAGTTTTTATCAATTCCAATGGAAACAGATGGAAAACATAATACATTACAAGAAGTCATAGATGACAAAAATGTTGCGATTATTGGTTTTGAAAATCCCCCTTATTCTAGCGAATTAGCCCGTGCTCAAGAAGGAAATGTTAAATCGATAGATAAATTTAGCTATATAAGGAAATTGATGTCCGATGAATTTGTTGGTGATAGTAACCATGCAAAAGATTTGCTAAATCAATTCGTTTGGTCTTTTGAAAAATACTTTATGAGAGATGAAAACGACTATTATATTTTATTTGCTCCTGTTAAGTATTGGAAATCAGTTGGTCTAATGCAAAAAATCTTTATTAATGGTTTTCTAGCAAACAGAGGGAACTTTAAAGCACAAGAAAGTTCCGTTTTGGTAGCACTTTGGAAAAACGATCAAGATAACGAAACTGAAAGTATTACTGTAACTGCTAAAGAAATATGGAGAGATAATAAAAAATGGGGAACTGGGAAAGGAGCAGCAGTCATTGATGTACCTGAGGATGCTATTCTTAAAGATGTGAAGCATGTCACTATAAAAAAAGTATACAAAACGCTAGGAGAATACTATTCTAAAAAGTTAAAAACAGATGTGTTATCTAAAATTGCTACTGGCTACGATGGTAAAGAAGTGCCATTAAAAAGCTATGGAAAACCTGTTTATAATGACAATATTTTAGCGGTTATAGAAGCCAGTGGTTTTGGTACTACTCCGCAGGACATAAGAATGACTAGAATTGCTATTTATCATGGACGAGGTAGTCAAGTTAGAACGAATAATTACGCAGAGCAAACTGCTTTATTTGTTGCCAAGCAATACCCTCAAAAAAACTGGTATGAAAGGGATATTTACTATACAACTGCTGATAAAGGGGATTTGTATACAGAGGATACAGATTTTCTTAGAAAATCTACATTATGGACTTGTATCTCTCAAAAAAATCATTGTTTGAGCTTTGATGGTTCTGATGGAAAGTTTTATAGTAACGAAATGTGCCTAGATAAGAACTCTCTAGTTCGTAAAGAATTGATCGAACAAGAAAAATATGGAAAACTTGATAGAGCTGACTTAATGTTGCTAGGTGTCTTCGATGAATTACTTGAACTAGCTAAAAATACTCAAGAATATAATCCAAAATACAATTATGGTACTTATCAAATTGAATTGGACATAAATACATCATACAAAGATGGTAATGATAAAAAGATATTCAACAATGAAAAAGTTAACACTAAACTAAAAGAACTTAAAACAAGGTTAGCTGAATACTACGAAAATGAGCTTGAAAGTAAATTATTTGAGTATGAACTATTGAAATAGTGAGAAGACGATTTCCAAACGGAAATCGTCTTTTTCGATATTGTTGAAATACTACATTTTGTGGTTGGTTTAAACTGGTATATAGTTCCCTTTTATTTAACTGCTTGTGGTTTGCGTAGGTAACCATAGACCACACCACTTACGATTGCTCCGACCAAGACAGAAACGAGGTAAAGAAGAGCATTTGAAGTAAGCGCGATAACGAAGATTCCTCCGTGTGGCGCCATGAGTTTGATACCAGTAAGACCAACGAGGCCACCTGCTACTGCTGAACCAAGGATGAAGCTTGGGATAGCACGAGCTGGGTCGGCTGCACCAAATGGAATCGCTCCCTCAGTGATAAATGACAAGCCCATGATAATGTTTGTCAAACCAGAGTTGCGTTCTTCTTTAGTAAATTTATCTTTGAAAAGAAGAGTTGCAACAAAGATTGCAAGTGGTGGTACCATTCCTCCAGCCATAACTGCTGCCATAGCAACAGAACCACCTGAAGAAACAGTTGCTGCAAGCGTACCTGTACCAAAGACATAGGCAGCTTTGTTGACTGGTCCACCCATGTCAACAGCCATCATACCACCAAGAACGATACCAAGAAGGACAGCTGAACCTCCTCCAAGACCACCTAGGAAGTCATTCATAGCAGTGTTGATTGCTGCCATTGGGATATTAACAGCTAGCATGACAAATCCAGTCAAGATTGTTCCAAGAAGTGGCAAGAGAAGGATTGATTTTGCACCTTCAAGTGAACGAGGAACTTTAACGTATTTCTTGATAGCAAGAACTAAAGCACCTGCGATAAATCCACCAACAAGGGCACCTAGGAAACCAGATGAGACACCTGCAAGAGTTGAAGTTGCTTCACCACCTGCGGCATAAGGAATTTTACCAAAGGCAAAACCTTCTTTGGCAATAGCACCAGCCACGAAACCTGCTACCAAACCTGGTTTTTCAGCGATAGAGTAGGCAACATAACCTGCAAAGACTGGAAGCATCAAACCAAAGGCAGCTCCACCAATTTTCATGAACATAGAAGCTAGCTCATGGTAGGAACCAAGATTACCAAGATTTTCATTTGGAACACCCAAAGCACCGTCAATCAAGAAGGCAAGGGCAATCATGATACCACCGCCAATAACAAATGGCAACATTTGCGATACACCACTCATCAAGTGTTTGTAGAAGGCACCACCAAGACTTTGTTTTTCGTTAGAGGCTGTTGTAGCTTTTGTTCCATTAGCAGCACGATAAACTTCAGCATCTCCTGAAAGAGCCAAGTTAATTAACTCTTCTGTTTTACGGATACCGTCAGCAACTGGACGATTGATCAATGGTTTGCCATCGAAACGATCCATTTCAACTGCCTTGTCTGCCGCGATGATAACAGCTTTAGCCTTACGAATGTCTTCCGCAGTTAGTTGGTTACCAACACCGCTAGCACCGTTGGTTTCGACCTTAATTCCAACACCCATTTCAGCAGCCACTTTTTGAAGAGCTTCTTGGGCCATGTAAGTGTGGGCAATACCTGTTGTACAAGCTGTAACAGCAACGATGAAGTCATCAGAGTCATTTGCAGGAGCTTGAGCTGGCTCCTCAGATTTTTCTGAAGCTTGGTCAAAAAGTTCGATAACTTGGTCAGCTGATGTTACTTGACGAAGTTTGTCAGCAAAACCGTCTTTCATCAAGTATTGAGACAATTCTGCCAAGGCTGCCAAGTGAGTATCATTGGCACCTTCTGGAGCTGCAATCATAAAGAAAAGGTCAGTTGATTGTCCATCCAAGCTCTCGTAGTCAACACCCTTGTTTGACTTGGCAAAGAGAACTGTCGCTTCTTTGACAGCAGCATTTTTGCTGTGAGGCATTGCGATACCATCACCCAAACCTGTAGAAGTCAAAGCTTCACGCGCCAAAATTCCTTCTTTAAAGATTTCAAAATCTGTCACATAACCGTGGTCTGTCAAACTTTTAATCATCTCGTCGATGACAGCTGTTTTTTCAGTCGCCTGCAAATCCAGCAACATAACATCTTTTCTCAATAGGTCTTGAATTTTCATCTTTTTTCTACCTCAACTTTTTCATATGTTTCTTTAATAAATTCTGCTGTTGCCAAGTCATCCGAGAAGGTAGTTGCTGTTCCACAAGCCACTCCCCATTTGAAGGCTTCTACTGCGTCTTTTGATTTGACAAATTCACCTGTGAATCCAGCGACCATAGAATCACCAGCCCCAACTGAATTTTTGACTGTTCCCTTGATTGGTTTAGCGAAGTAAGCTCCCTCAGATGTGACAAGAAGGGCACCGTCGCCAGCCATAGAGATAATGACGTTTTGAGCACCTTTAGCCAGTAACTCACGAGCGTATTTCTCAATTTGGTCCAAACTTTCGAGTTTAACCTCAAAAATCGCTCCAAGTTCATGATTGTTTGGTTTAACCAAAAGTGGCTGGTAGTCCAAACTATCAATCAAGGTCTGTCCTTCAAAGTCACAAACCACTTGCGCACCCGTCTGACGTGTCAAGGCAATCAAATCCTTGTAGATGACATTGCCTAGGTTTTTAGCACTCGAACCCGCAAACACAACCGTATCATCTGCTGTCAGACTAGATAAAATAGCTTTCAACTCTTCTAACTGGGCTGGTTCGACATTTGGACCCGTTCCGTTGATTTCTGTTTCTTGGTCTGCTTTGATTTTAACATTGATACGAGTATCTTCTGCCACTTGAACAAAACG
Organism: uncultured Streptococcus sp.; assembly: GCA_963523355.1. Classification (GTDB taxonomy): domain Bacteria; phylum Bacillota; class Bacilli; order Lactobacillales; family Streptococcaceae; genus Streptococcus. Next base: position 3,151 of record CAURCY010000003.1, on the reverse strand, counting down.
TGTCTCGATTTCTTCATCTGCCAAAGTATCTGTGATAAATTTACCAGTAAAGCCTCCGATAAATCCCGTAGCTGTATTTGGAATATCCAAGCGCTTCAAAACACGACTGACATTGATTCCTTTCCCACCAGCAAACTTATCATCACTGTCCATACGATTGACACTACCGACTTGAACTTGGTCCAAACGAACGATATAGTCAATGGATGGATTGAGTGTGACTGTATAAATCATACTTCTATTACCTCCGTTTTCTCCTTAATAGCCTGCAAGAGCTCATGCCCTTGACTTGTGATAACAATAGCTCGTTTGAGTGGTGCTACCTTGGCAAAGCAAGTTTGTCCAATTTTTGACGAATCCACCAAGACATAGGTCTGTTTGGCATTTTCTAAAATAGCACGCTTCACAGCTCCCTCCTCCATATCAGGAGTCGTATAATAACCATCGTCCACACCATTCATCCCGATAAAGGCACGGTCAAAGTGCAATTGGTTAATCTGGTTAAGAGCAACGCCCCCGATACTAGCATCTGTCGCCATCTTGACACTTCCTCCAACCATGACAGTTGGAATCTGCTTTTCAACCAACTGAGCGGCATGGTGAATCGAATTTGTCACAACAGTAATATTCTTATTAACCAATTCATGAATCAAAAAAGCAGTTGTTGTTCCAGCATCGATAAAGATGACATCTTGTTCCTTGATGAGAGAGGCTGCTTTCTGAGCCAGCAACTTCTTCTCTTGAAGGTTTTTGACAGATTTTTCTTGAATGGTTTCTTCTTCCTGCAAGGAATGGGGCAATTCTGCTCCACCATGCACGCGACGAAGCTTGTTTTCCGCTTCCAACTCATCCAAATCTCTTCGAACCGTTGATTCTGACGTTTCTAACAAACTAACTAATTTTTCTAGAGAAACTACATGATGTTGATTTAACTCCTCTAAAATCAGTTGCTTCCGCTCTATTTTTAACACTGAATCACCTCCTGTTATCGTTTACACTATTCATTCTATCACACTTTCTTTCAAAGTCAAGCATTTTTTATCATTTTCTTTCAAAATCTATCATTTTTCTTATTTCCAAAATTTTTATTGCAAGATAAGAGCCTTTATGGTAGACTATTTGAGTAAGTATTGGAAGATTACTCAAGAGGCTTAAGAGGCCGTGTTGGAAACGCGGTAGGCGTGTAACAGCGTGCGTGGGTTCGAATCCCATGTCTTCCGTTTATTTTAAAAAAGATACCCAAGAAATCTTGGGTATCTTTTTTCTTATATGCTTGTTTTATAACTCGGGTGAATTTCTTAGAAAATATCAAATAACAATTTCACATTGAGAATTGTTAAGATAATGGAAACGATATAGCCAAGGATGGTATTCCATTTGGCATTGGTAAATTCTCCCATCAGTGATTTCTTAGAAGTTAGATAAATCAGTGGGAAGATTGAAAATGGAAGAGCAATCGAAAGAAAGACTTGTGAATAAACCAATAACTGATCTAATGTTTTTTCCTGATGACCAAACAGAACCGCTACAATCATGACAGGCAACAAGGCAAAGAGACGAGTTGCCAAACGAATGAACCATTGAGGTAATCTCATATGCAAGAAACCTTCCATAACGATTTGTCCAGTCAAGGTACCCGTAATTGTCGAATTTTGACCACTGGCTAATAAAGCCAAGGCAAACAAGGTTGATAAGGTCGAGCTAGCTATAGCTCCTGCAATAGTAGAATCCTGCAAGGCATTATACATTTGAGAGAAGGCAGAAATCTCAGATGCATGGCCGAAAAAGAGAGCCGCCCCGAGAATTAATAGAAGGGAGTTAACCACAAAGGCCAAGGATAATTGGAGATTTGAATCCCAGGTCATAAAGCGCACGGCTTTTCGAACATCATTCTTGTCCTTGTGATTGATTTTCCGAGTTTGTGACAAGGAAGAATGCAAATAGAGGTTATGGGGCATAACCGTTGCTCCCACGATCCCTAGTGCCAAGGTTAATTGACTTTCATGCCCTGGCAAGGGACTTTCAAATAAGGTTGCATTCGGTAGATAACCCTCAACGATTCCTTGGAAGCTTGGATGTGACAAAGCTACCAGATAGGTAAAAATTGCTAGAATGGTTAAAATCAGTGTTGTCACAATAGCTTCAATCTTCTTAAAGCCAAATTTCATCAGAAGCAATAAGAGAAAAACATCCAACACGGTCAAGAGAATTGCTATCATAATCGGAATCTTAAAGAGAAGATTGAGAGCAATCGCTGAACCTAGAACTTCTGCCAGATCTGTCGCCATCAAGGCTAATTCTAAAATCACCCATAGACTATAACGAAGCCATTTAGGTGAATGATGAGCCGTTGCTTGAGCCAGGTCCATCTGGGTTACAATACCAAGCTTTCCTGCCATCTGCTGAAGTTGCATGGCAATGAGAGATGAAATCAAGATAACAAACAAGAGACTATACTTATAGGAAGCACCACCGACTACACTGGTAATCCAGTTTCCTGGATCCATATAACCAACTGCGACAAGAGCACCCGGACCTAAAAAGGCATTTAAATTTTGCCAGAAATGATTGTTATTTGGAGTATCGATAGATTGATTAATCTCAGAGAGTGACACTTTTTTATGAGAAGACATAGATACTTACCTCTTTCTAAACCTACTTTTTCATTATTTTCTATTAGAGAAAAATAAGATTGACTTTAAACTATTAAAACAATGAAAACTATATGAAAAACATTTAGTTTTTTCATTATTTTTCTTAAGGCACCTTAATATTTTTCTTAAGGCACCTTAATATTTTTCTTAAGGCACCTTAATTATAACACAAAAAATGAAAACTATATGAAAAACATTTAGTTTTTTCATTATTTTTCTTAAGGCACCTTAATTATAACAGAAAATATGATAAAAACTTAAGAAAATTCAGGACTTGCTTTAATATTTAGGATACAACTGAAAATTGTATCCTTTTTGTAAAAAAGAATACCAAGGAATACCAAAGAACAAAATAAAAAACGCTGTAAGTACAACGTTTTAGAAAGGAATGCAAAAGAATAATGGAGCCGGTGGGAGTCGAACCCACGTCCAAACACCTGCCAACATATTTGTCTACAACCATAGGTTATGTATTCGTTTAACAGTCCCTCGACACA
>CAURCY010000002.1:0-31296 GCA_963523355.1 uncultured Streptococcus sp. | reverse complement strand
CGCTCAGAGCAGCAGGACTTGCCTATGCAGTGGATCAAATCGTGGACTTGGTAACTCAGGATGTTGCCGGTGTGCATCTCTACACCATGAACAATGCTGAAACAGCAAAATACATTCATCAAGCAACTCATGCTTTGTTTAATCACCAGTCTCTAGGATAATAAAAAGCAAACCATTCTTCTCGGCTGAGGGGAATGGTTCCTTTTTAATGGTAAAGACCGCACTTTTTAAGAAAAATATGATAAAATAGACTCTGTACGTACTTGATACAAAGATGAGGGTATTTAGGTTGTAGAAGTTTGTTTAAAGTTGATTATTTTTTAAACAAAATCTGATAATGTGTGTCTCAAAAAACACGAACGGAGTGAGTATTTAAAAGATATTTCACGCTATCGTGGTATCCTAGATGATAACAATATTATTATCTAAAACGGGATTTTTGAGAGTAAAATAGTTCGGGAAACTATTTTAGCCTGAGCATAGAAATGAAAAGGCGAAGTAATTAAAAATTACCATTGAAATTCCATTGGATTTCTAAAATCATCCACTGGATAATTTTACCTCCCGTCCGCACTATTTCAGGGAAATATCAAAAAGATACTTAATTGAATTTTGGTCTCATTTCTTAGGAAAAAAGATAAGCTTCCTAGCACTTATCGAGTGCAAAGTCACCTTCCTATTTTTCTACAGAAATGTTCGGCAAGCCGAATCGTCCAAAATATCTTGATTAATTGAACACGCCTACAACTCTGTGGAAAAAGATAAATCTGCCTAGGAGCAGTCGCTCCGTCGTTAGATTTCCTATTTTCCTTTGAGTTGCTTGACGGCTTAGTATCTTGATCTTTGTAGGCAAGGCGTATAATTTCATCAATCCAAAGGGGATTAAAATGACAAAACAAGTGTTTCAAACGACTTTTGCGGGTCGTGAGTTAATCGTAGAGACTGGTCAGGTTGCTAAGCAAGCAAATGGCGCAGTTGTCGTGCGTTACGGTGAGTCAACTGTCTTGACTGCAGCCGTTATGTCTAAGAAAATGGCAACTGGAGATTTCTTCCCTCTTCAAGTCAACTACGAAGAAAAAATGTATGCGGCTGGGAAGTTTCCTGGTGGCTTTATGAAACGTGAAGGACGTCCTTCAACGGATGCGACTTTGACAGCGCGTTTGATTGACCGTCCAATCCGTCCTATGTTTGCGGAAGGTTTCCGTAATGAAGTGCAAGTGATTAACACTGTCCTTTCTTACGATGAAAATGCATCTGCACCAATGGCTGCTATGTTTGGTTCATCCTTGGCACTCTCTATTTCAGATATCCCATTTGACGGACCAATTGCTGGGGTACAAGTGGGATATGTAGATGGCCAAATCATCATCAACCCTAGTCAAGAACAAGCAGAGCAATCTCTCCTTGAATTGACAGTAGCTGGTACCAAACACGCCATCAACATGGTAGAGTCTGGTGCTAAAGAATTGTCAGAAGAAATCATGCTGGAAGCCCTCCTTAAAGGGCATGAAGCAGTCAAAGAATTGATTGCCTTCCAAGAAGAAATCGTTGCGGCAGTCGGTAAAGAAAAAGCAGAAGTAGAATTGCTTCATGTGGACGCTGACTTGCAGGCTGAAATTATCGCAGCCTACAACAGCGACCTCCAAAAAGCTGTCCAAGTAGAAGAAAAATTGGCTCGTGAAGCTGCAACTCAAGCAGTCAAAGACCAAGTAACTGCTGTTTACGAAGAAAAATATGCAGACCACGAAGAATTTGACCGTATCATGCGTGATGTGGCTGAAATCTTGGAACAAATGGAACACGCTGAAGTGCGCCGTTTGATCACAGAAGACAAGGTGCGTCCTGATGGTCGTAAGGTCGATGAAATCCGTCCTTTGGATGCGGTTGTTGACTTCCTTCCTCGTGTGCACGGTTCAGGTCTCTTCACTCGTGGGCAAACTCAGGCCCTTTCAGTTTTAACCTTGGCTCCAATGGGGGAAACTCAAATCATCGATGGTTTGGACCCAGAGTACAAGAAACGCTTTATGCACCACTATAACTTCCCACAATACTCTGTAGGGGAAACTGGTCGTTACGGTGCGCCAGGTCGTCGTGAAATCGGTCACGGTGCTCTTGGTGAGCGTGCTCTTGCTCAAGTCTTGCCAAGTTTGGAAGAATTCCCATATGCTATCCGTTTGGTAGCAGAAGTCTTGGAATCAAACGGTTCTTCTTCTCAAGCCTCTATCTGTGCGGGAACGCTTGCCCTTATGGCTGGTGGTGTGCCAATCAAGGCGCCAGTAGCAGGGATTGCCATGGGTCTCATCTCAGATGGAAACAACTATACAGTCTTGACAGATATCCAAGGTTTGGAAGACCACTTTGGAGACATGGACTTTAAGGTTGCAGGTACTCGTGACGGGATTACAGCCCTTCAAATGGATATCAAGATTCAAGGGATTACTGCAGAAATCTTGACTGAGGCTCTTGCTCAAGCCAAGAAAGCCCGTTTTGAAATCCTTGATGTGATTGAAGCAACCATTCCAGAAGTTCGTCCAGAATTGGCTCCAACTGCTCCGAAAATTGATACCATCAAGATTGATGTGGACAAGATTAAGATTGTCATCGGTAAGGGTGGAGAAACCATCGACAAGATTATCGCTGAAACAGGCGTTAAGATTGATATCGACGAAGAAGGAAATGTGTCTATCTACTCTAGCGACCAAGATGCTATCAATCGTGCCAAAGAGATTATTGCTGGTTTGGTCCGTGAAGCCAAAGTGGATGAAGTTTACCGTGCTAAAGTCGTTCGTATCGAGAAATTTGGTGCTTTTGTTAACCTCTTTGATAAGACAGATGCCCTTGTTCATATCTCTGAGATGGCTTGGACGCGTACCAATAATGTCGAAGACTTGGTAGCAATCGGTGATGAAGTTGATGTTAAGGTTATCAAGATTGATGAAAAAGGACGTGTGGATGCTTCTATGAAAGCCCTTCTTCCTCGTCCTCCAAAACCTGAACGTGATGAAAAAGGTGAAAAATCAGAGCGTCCTCACCGCCCACGTCATCACAAGGATCACAAACCTAAGAAAGAATTTACAGAAACACCAAAAGATTCAGAATAAGAAAAGGAGAAATGTATGGGATGGTGGCGCGAAACCATTGATATCGTAAAAGAAAATGATCCAGCGGCCCGCACCACTTTGGAGGTTTTGCTGACTTATCCAGGTGTCAAGGCCTTGGCGGCCCACCGTCTCTCGCATTTTCTCTGGAAGCATGGCTTCAAACTCCTGGCTCGTATGCACAGTCAGTTTTGGCGCTTTTGGACTCAGATTGAGATTCATCCAGGTGCCCAGATTGATTCAGGTGTCTTTATCGACCACGGTTCTGGCTTGGTGATTGGAGAGACGGCTATCGTTGAGACGGGAGTTCTCCTCTATCATGGGGTGACTCTTGGGGGAACAGGGAAAGACTGTGGCAAACGCCATCCAACCGTGCGAAAAGGAGCTTTAATATCCGCTCATGCCCAAGTCATTGGACCAGTGGAAATTGGTGAAAATGCCAAGGTCGGTGCAGCAGCAGTTGTCGTGGCAGACGTACCTAGTGATGTGACGGTTGTCGGTATTCCTGCTAAGATTGTCCGTGTACATGGTAAAAAGGATGAGCCGGTCATTCACGAAGTCGAAGAAAAACGAGAGTACTACGTCAATAAACTCGAGCAGGCTAAAGATGCCAGTCACAGATCGTCTGGTTTGTAGAGGATACCTATATGATTCAAGCAAGAAACAAGTTAAGCCAAGAGGAGATATCTGAGGCGAAAAAACTAATTAACTGTTGCCAAAACTATGACGGTACCTATCGTGATCCCTATCTATCTAACATGCTTAATTTTGACCCAAACATGCCCGCCTTTTTCCTTTATTATGAAAAAGGCGAACTTGTTGGTTTATTAACTGTCTATGCAGATGACCAAGATGTGGAAGTGACGATACTGGTTCATCCAGATCATCGCCGTCAGGGAATTGCGCGTGCATTGTTTACTAGTTTTGAGAAAGAAACGGCTTCTTTCTCTATTTGGTCAGTCACTTTTCAGACAGAGCGTGTTTTTCTAGACCGCCATCCTGATTTTGTTAGCAACTGGGGATTGGTCGAGGACGAGGATACAGAAACTTGGTTAGGTAAGGATAGAAAACCTTATCCGTTAGCAAAGGTTTCTAATCTTGAAGTTTTGTTAGCAGATAGTTCGTATCAGGAGCAAATCAGTCAGTTAAAATTTCAGGCATTCTCAGAAGAGCATGAATCCAGAGAGATTGTGGATAGATATGTCGCTGAAGCTCTGAAGGATCCAGAAAGTCGCTTATATATTTTGTTAAAAGACGGTCAGGTTATTGGAACTTGCACGGTAGATTTATCGACTAATACGAATTACTTCTACGGGTTAGCAATATCTGAACCTGAACGTAGGAAAGGCTATGGAAGCTACTTAGCAAAATCCCTTGTCAACCAACTAATTGAGCAAAATGACAAGGAATTTCAGATTGCAGTAGAGGACAGCAATGTAGGTGCCAAGCGCTTGTATGAAAAAATTGGCTTTGTCAAACAGACCCAGGTGGTTTATCTGAATGAGAAAGGAGCAAGGGATTCCGAAGTGTAGAGACATTCGGACTGAAATTCAATTGAACTCTCAGTGATGAGACTAACTGTTCTTGGATTTTAGCTTTCCTGATTATGATTTATGATTAAAATCTATGACACTATGTCTCGTGATTTGCGAGCATTTGTCCCGATTGAGGACGGCAAGGTTAAGATGTATGTTTGTGGGCCAACCGTGTATAACTATATCCACGTGGGAAATGCCCGTTCAACGGTGGCTTTTGATACGGTTCGTCGCTATTTTGAGTATCGGGGATTTGAGGTTGCCTATATTTCCAATTTTACAGATGTGGATGATAAGATTATCAACCGTGCCAAGGAAGAAGGGATCACGCCTCAGGAGGTTGCGGACAAGTATATCGCTGCCTTTCGTGAGGATGTGACGGCCTTGGGCGTCAAACCTGCGACTCGCCATCCACGTGTGGTGGAGTTTATGGCTGACATTATCCGTTTTGTGGAAGACTTAATTGAAAAAGGCTTTGCCTACGAGAGTCAAGGGGATGTTTACTTCCGTGTGGAAAAATCCCACAACTATGCCAAGTTGGCTAACAAAACCTTGGAAGATTTGGAACTAGGGGCTTCAGGTCGTACCGATGAAGAAACGGCTCGTAAGGAAAATCCTGTAGACTTTGCCCTATGGAAAGCTGCCAAGCCAGGCGAGATTTCTTGGGATAGTCCTTGGGGACCTGGTCGTCCGGGCTGGCATATTGAGTGTTCGGTCATGTCAACAGAGATTTTGGGCGATACCATCGATATCCACGGTGGCGGAGCCGACCTCGAGTTTCCTCATCATACCAATGAAATTGCCCAGTCAGAAGCCAAAACAGGTAAGACCTTTGCTAACTACTGGATGCACAATGGATTTGTCAATATCGATAATGTCAAGATGTCCAAGTCCTTGGGTAACTTTATCACAGTGCACGATGCTCTCAAAACGCTCGATGGGCAAGTACTTCGTTTCTTCTTTGCGACTCAACATTACCGTAAGCCTATCAACTTTACGGAAAAGGCAGTGCGGGATGCGGAGACCAATCTCAAGTATCTAAAGAACACTTACGAACAACCATTTTCTGGGATTGTAGATGCTCAAGAGTTACAGGCTTTTAAAGACAAGTTTATAGCAGCTATGGATGAAGATTTCAACTCTGCCAACGGTATCACAGTAGTCTTTGAAATGGCCAAATGGATCAACTCAGGCAACTATGATACAAGTGTTAAGGAAGCTCTTGCAGATATGTTGGAAGTCTTTGGAATTGTCTTTGTCGAGGAAGTTTTGGATGCAGAGATAGAATCCTTGATTCAAAAACGCCAAGAAGCGCGTGCCAATCGTGACTTTGCGACAGCGGACCAGATCCGTGACCAATTGGCTGCTCAAGGAATTAAGCTCCTTGACACCAAGGATGGAGTGAGGTGGACACGTGATTGATGTCAATCTCATTAACGGGATTGCGTTAGCTTTTGAGGGGGACGCGGTGTATTCTATGTATATTCGTCGTCACCTCATCCTCAAAGGCATGACCAAGCCCAATAAACTTCACCAAGAGGCGACCAAGTATGTCTCAGCCAAGGCTCAGGCCCGCCTGATTTCCCTTATGTTGGAGGAGCAGGTCTTAACAGAAAAAGAAGAAGAAATCTATAAACGTGGTCGCAATACCAATAGCCACACAAAGGCTAAAAATGCTGATGTGGTGACTTACCGTATGTCCACAGGTTTTGAAGCCGTGATGGGTTATCTCCATATGACTGAAAATCTGGAACGTCTTGAAAGCTTGATTTCTTGGTGCATCCAAAAAGTGGAGGGCTAGGATATGATTGCAAAGGAATTACAAGACTGGTTTCCTGAGGCTCAGATTTTAGACCAACCTGTTGAGAAAGAGGGATATCTTACTCTTCCTTTAGCTTCTCAGCAGTGGATTTTGCTGGAGGAAGCTGATCTCAGTGAGCGTGAAAAGCAGTTGATTGCCCTTTTGACCCAGCAGGAGCAGGCTAGTTCTCTCAATCCTTGGTATCCCTATCTGATTGAGGGAAAGGGGCAGGCACCGCAAGCTTTCAAAAAGATTCAGCTGGTTTATTGCCATCTTTCCTATTTTCAACAGGAAAATCTGGCCTCTTGGCTGGATATGATGCGGACTCTTTTTCCCAACTGTCAGACGGTGCTTCAGGTCGGAGCTCAGGATTATGTTTTCGTGCTTCAACAAGACAAATACACATCTGTACGAGCTATTTTAAGTGATACGATTGAAGCGGTTGAGTATGACTTTGGACTTCGTCTCTCTATCATGTTAGGTCAGGTTTGGTCTCAGACAGGACATCAAGCCCTATCAGACTTAATCAAAGCGGAGCGGGATTTATTTAAGACTTGGTGGCGTCAGGGTCACCAAGGTGTTCATACTTTTTCTCAGCTTTATCTTTGGAGTATGGGAGAAAGACTCGTGGACCTGAGAGTCATTAAAGAATGCCTGCACCAGATGATTTTGGACCAGGATCAGATTCAGGAAATCGTTCTCTCCCTTTGGGAAAACAGTGCCGTTCTGACTAAAACAGCCCAGCAACTCTACTTGCACCGCAATTCTCTCCAATACAAGATTGATAAGTGGGAAGAATTGACAGGGCTTCAGTTGAAAGAATTGACTGACCTGACCTTGTGTTATCAGTTGATTTTACCAGATATTCTCTAAAGTTTTGTGCAAGTTGCACAGAACTTTTTTATTTTTTTGGTCACCTTGCCATAGAAATGTAAAGCGTTTTCATCTATAATAAAACTATCAAAAGACAAAAGGAGTTCACCTCATGGTAGAATTGAATCTTAAAAACATTTACAAAAAATATCCAAACAGCGAACACTATTCAGTTGAAGACTTCAACTTGGACATCAAAGACAAAGAATTTATCGTTTTCGTAGGTCCTTCAGGATGTGGTAAATCAACAACTCTTCGTATGATTGCTGGTCTTGAAGACATTACAGAAGGTACTGCATCTATCGATGGCGTGGTTGTCAACGACGTAGCTCCAAAAGACCGTGACATCGCCATGGTATTCCAAAACTACGCTCTTTACCCACACATGACTGTATATGACAACATGGCTTTCGGTTTGAAATTGCGTAAATACAGCAAGGAAGACATCGACAAACGTGTGCAAGAAGCAGCAGCAATCCTTGGCTTGAAAGAGTTCTTGGATCGTAAACCTGCTGACCTTTCTGGTGGTCAACGTCAACGTGTTGCCATGGGTCGTGCGATCGTCCGTGATGCAAAAGTATTCTTGATGGACGAACCTTTGTCAAACTTGGATGCAAAACTTCGTGTATCTATGCGTGCTGAAATCGCTAAAATCCACCGTCGTATCGGAGCTACAACTATCTACGTAACTCACGACCAAACAGAAGCGATGACACTTGCAGACCGTATCGTTATCATGTCAGCAACTAAGAACCCTGCTGGTACAGGTACTATCGGACGTGTTGAACAAATCGGTACTCCTCAAGAAGTTTACAAAAACCCAGTTAACAAATTCGTAGCAGGATTCATCGGAAGCCCAGCTATGAACTTCATCAACGTGAAATTGGTTGGTAGCGAAATTGTTTCTGACGGTTTCCGTTTGAAAGTTCCAGAAGGAGCATTGAAAGTTCTTCGTGAAAAAGGCTACGAAGGTAAAGAATTGATCTTCGGTATTCGTCCAGAAGATGTGAATGCAGAACCTGCTTTCCTTGAAACATTCCCAGAATCAGTTGTCAAAGCTACTATCTCTGTATCAGAATTGCTTGGTTCAGAATCTCACCTTTACTGCCAAGTTGGTAAAGATGAATTCGTTGCTAAAGTTGATGCTCGTGACTACTTGCAAACAGGTGCAACAGTTGAACTTGGATTTGACTTGAACAAAGCCCACTTCTTCGATGTAGAAACTGAAAGAACAGTTTACTAAGATAAATAAAACTCAAAACACTGCTAGAAATCTGGCAGTGTTTTTTGAGATTGCGTAGAAAAAACTCCTGGGAAATTCCAGGAGAGTATGAGTGGTTATTTAAACTTGAATCCTTCGTAAATAAGCTCTGTTTTTGGATTTTGTTTCTTAATCTGTTTGGCAAGTGACTTCATCATAGAAAGAGGACCACACATATAGACGCTTGCATGTTCGGGCACTTCTTCTTGCTCAAAATTAAGATAGCCGTCTTTCCTACTGTCTACTAGATGGAGTTCAAAATTAGGATTTTTCTGAGCATAGTCACGGAGCAAATCTAGATAGACTGCATTTTCATCTTCACGGAAGCTATAGTAGAAGTCAACCTGTTTATCTAAAATAGGATGTTCACGGATGTAAGAGATGAAGGGGGTTATTCCAATACCTCCAGCAATCCAAACCTGATTTTCACGTCCTTCTTCTATGATTATGTGTCCGTAAGCTCTATCTACGCTTACTTTGCTGCCGACTTGAAGATTGTCATAGATATTCTTGGTATGGTCACCTGAATTTTTAACAGTAAAGTAAAGAGTTTGACCATGACCTCCTGAGATAGAAAAGGGATGCGGAGCACTTTCAAAACCTTCTTGGAAAATCTGTAGGAAGGCAAATTGTCCTGATTGATAGTTGAAAGGTCTGCTAAGATGGATTTGAATTTCTCTAGTATCGTGATTTAAGCGTTTGAGATTGGTAATTTTCCCTAGATAGGGGAAGCAAATCTTTTGATATAGAAAAATGATATAAAAACCAGCCAGTAATCCTAAAAGGGCATAGTTACCAACAAGAAAACTTAGAAGATTAAATGTAAGGAGACGATTGCCCATCATCATGTAGACATGAAAGAGTCCGAAAATATAAGCTAGATAAACCAGACGGTGAATCCATCTCCAAGCTTCGTATTGGATGTATTTGCCTAAATAGGCGACAAGGATGATACTGACAAAATATAGATGGCAAGGTTGCCAAACTGAGCAGCTAAACGAGAGCCCCACAAACCGCCCATACTAAAGTTATGAAAGATTAGTAGGATGATGGAGAGAAAGGCTGTGAATTTGTGGACAGTGTAGACCTTCTCCAAACCGTGAAACCAGCTTTCTAGTAGGGGGGAGACGAGTGGCTAGGATAAAAGTCAGAGATAGGCTTGTTAAAGCTAGTCCTGGAATAGTGAATTGGGGAGAAGTGTTCATCCAAGCAAAAAGAGTCAAGATAAAACTAGCTATGATAAAGAGTATTCCTTTGATTGATTTCATAGAAAATTCCATTTCATTTAGATTTTGATTTGTTGTAAACAAAATTGTTACATTTTATCATAGAAAAAGTATGGTGTCAAATTGAGTTCTATAAATATCTACTCTCATCAAAAAACTCTCCAATTGAACTGGAGAGCTAATTTATTATTCTGCAGCTTGTTGCCAGCGTTTTGCTAGCATATGAGACAGGCTAGAAATGGCTAGGTTAAAGCTGAAGTAGATGAGGGCAATCAGGATATACAGACTGAAGACCTGCTCTGGTTCGAAATAACGGCCCATGAGAATTTGGCTAGCTCCAAAGAGTTCTTGTAGGGCGATAACAGAGTAGAGAAGACTGGTATCCTTAATTACGGTTACAAACTGAGAAATGATGGCTGGCAACATTTTACGGATGGCTTGTGGGAGAATGATGTGGTAGAGGATTTGGGCTGAGGTAAATCCTTGCGACATTCCTGCTTCGTACTGCCCCTTGTCTACGGCATTGAGACCGCCTCGGATAATCTCAGCCAAGGCTGCTGAGGTAAAGAGGGTAAAGGCAGTGATTCCTGCTGGTGTGGATTTCATCTTGAACACTAAAAAGATAGTGAAAATCCAGAGGAGGTTGGGAACGTTACGCACAAACTCGATATAAATGCTGGAAATAATGCGCAAGATAGGATTTTTGCCATTTCTCATGACAGCTAGCACCGTACCGATGAGGGTAGAGAGGACGATGGCAATCAGAGAAATGTAGAGGGTCAAGCCAAATCCTTTAAAGATAAAGACTAGGTTATCTGGGGTCAAAACTTCTAAAATGGATTCCATAGTAACCTCCTAAAGTGAATAGGCTTTTTTGTTGGCTTGCTCCATCTTGCGACCAAACTGGGCAACAGGAAAGCAAAGAGAAAAGTAGAGAAGGGCAGCGCCTAAAAAGGCTGGAATGTAGTTTCCGTTAAGTGCCGACCAAGACTTGGTCACAAACATCAAGTCCACTCCAGAGATGATAGCGACTGTAGAGGTGTTCTTGATGAGGTTGACGATTTGGTTGGTCAAAGGAGGGAGAATGATACGAAAGGCCTGAGGCAAGATAATCAAACGCATGGCACTGATATAGGTAAAACCTTGCGACAAGGCAGCCTCCATCTGACCGCTAGGAATAGACTGAATACCTGAGCGAATAACCTCAGCGATATAGGCACCGTGATAGAGCCCTACACAGAGAACAGCTGTCCAATAAATCGGAATCATGATGGTGTGGTCACTGATAAGAGGTAGGCCATAAAAAACGATAACAAACTGCACCAAGAGGGGAGTGTTTTGGTAAAACTCGACAAAGATGCGAGCTAAAATGCGCAAAATTGGACGTTTGCTGGTTGACATGGCTCCAAAGAAGATGCCCAAAACCATGGCGAGGATAAAGGATCCAATCGCTAGGGCAAGGGTGAAGAGGAAACCATTGAAAAATTGTCCAAAATCCTGAAAATAGGCTGTCCAAGATGATAAATCTGTCATGGGGTGTCCTCCTTAATCTGCAGTATGGCTGGATGGTTTCAGCTTGTAACGGTCATAAAGTTTTTGCAAACTGCCATCCTTGCTCCATTTAGTAACCAAGTTATCGAGATAGTCGTTGAGTTCGGTATTTGATTTCTTGGTAACGATACCGTAGTCAGATGGCTTGAAACTATCATCTAGTAGTACTGTGCGTTTGCTGATGTAGCCAGACAGAATCGAGCGGTCAACGGAAAAGGCATCAATACGGTGGGCGTGTAGGGAAGTAATCAATTCTGGGTAGGAACCAAGTTCGACGAATTTAAAGGTCAAACCTTTCTTTTTACCCAGTTCAGTAATCAGGCGTTGGGTAATGGAACCTTGGGCAACTCCGATGGTTTTTCCGTTTAGGTCCTCGATGCTTTTGATTTTGGCAGACTTATTGACCAAAAAGCCAGAAGCATCTGTGTAGTAAGGGCTGGTGAAGTTGTAGAGTTTTTTTCGTTCGTCCGTGATGGTAAAGGTTGCGATATCCATATCGACCTGTTCATTGTCTAGAAGGGGACCTCGAGTTTGTGCTGTAACCGGCACATAACGAACCTTGACCTTGAGCTCATCAGCTACCATCTTGGCCAGGTCAGTTTCGATACCAGAAAAGGTCCCTGTCTTGGGATCCTTGTAACCGAAATTGGGAACGTCTTGTTTCACACCAACAACCAGCTCGCCTCTCTTTTGAATGTCTGCGACACTGGTATCAGCCTGGACTGGTTTTGCAGCAGCAAGGCCGAAAAGGCTAATCAATAATGCGGATAAAAAGAATTTCTTTTTCATAGGCGCCTCCTTATTTGACTTTGTCACTTTCGTGGTTGATAATTTTGCTGAGGAATTGTTGGGCACGAGGTTCGCTTGGATTGTCGAAAAAGTCATCGACATCTGTCGTATCCACCAAAACTTCTCCGTCAGCCATAAAGATGATGCGGTCCGCAACTTCACGGGCAAAGCCCATTTCATGGGTAACGATAATCATATTCATACCATCGTGGGCCAATTTTTGCATAACTGCTAGAACATCGCCGATAGTTTCAGGGTCTAGGGCAGATGTTGGCTCATCAAAGAGGAGGAGTTCCGGATGCATAGCGAGTCCACGTGCGATGGCAATCCGTTGTTTTTGTCCACCAGATAGCATGGCTGGATAAGAATCTTTCTTGTCCCACATATTTACAAATTCCAGATATTTTTGGGCTGTTTTTTCAGCTTCTTTTTTATCAATTCCTAGAACTTTTATGGGTGCAAGTGTTACGTTTTCTAACACTGTTTTGTGTGGGTAGAGGTTGAAATGCTGGAAAACCATACCGACTTCCTTGCGAAGCGGTACTAAATCTTTCTGGCTGGCACCAGCAACTTGGTGACCATTTACTAGAAGACTTCCTTTGTCGACAGCCTCTAAACCATTGATGGTACGGATAAGAGTGGATTTCCCAGAACCAGATGGTCCGAGGAGGACAACAACTTGTCCTTTTTCAAAACGGAGATTGATGTCGCGGAGTGCGTGGTAGTCTCCGTAATATTTTTCGACGTGTTCAAATTCTACTAAAGCCATAAGGAATCTCCTTTGTGTTAGATTTTATAACATGATTCTACACCAAAAGATTTGTCTTGTCAAATCATATCAGAAAAAATTCACTAAAATTTTATAAAAAAGCAATCTGGATAGAGAAAACGTCTAAATCATGTTATAATGAAGCAATAGAATTCTTAGAAAGAGTGGATGTCTTTTTGATAACACCTACTTATGAATGGCAGTTTGCCCCGCAGGTAGAAGATGCGGATTTTACAAAGATAGCCAAGAAGGCTGGATTGGGTCCTGAGGTGGCTCGGTTATTATTTGAAAGAGGGATTCAGAACCAAGAAAGTCTGAAGAAGTTTTTAGAACCTTCCTTGGAGGACTTGCACGACCCTTATCTGCTCCATGATATGGACAAGGCAGTGGAACGGATTCGTCAGGCCATTGAAGAAGGGGAAAATATCCTCGTTTACGGTGATTATGACGCGGATGGTATGACTTCGGCTTCGATTGTTAAGGAAAGTTTGGAACAGCTTGGTGCTGAGTGCCGGGTTTATCTGCCCAATCGTTTTACCGACGGTTATGGACCTAATGCCAGTGTTTACAAATATTTTATCGAGCAAGAAGGAATTTCCTTGATTGTGACGGTGGATAATGGAGTTGCTGGTCATGAGGCTATTGAATTGGCCCAGTCTATGGGAGTAGATGTCATTGTGACTGACCACCATTCTATGCCTGAAACCTTACCAGATGCCTATGCTATTGTCCATCCTGAACATCCTGATGCGGACTATCCTTTCAAATATTTGGCTGGTTGTGGAGTGGCCTTCAAGCTGGCTTGTGCCCTTTTAGAAGAAGTGCAAGTGGAACTACTGGATTTGGTTGCAATCGGAACCATTGCAGATATGGTGAGTTTGACGGATGAGAACCGTATCTTGGTTCAGTATGGTCTGGAAATGTTGGGACACACTCAGCGTATTGGTCTACAAGAAATGCTAGACATGGCTGGGATTGCCGCCAACGAAGTAACAGAAGAAACGGTTGGTTTCCAGATTGCCCCTCGTTTGAATGCCTTGGGCCGCTTGGATGATCCCAATCCTGCCATTGATTTGTTGACTGGATTTGACGACGAGGAAGCCCATGAGATTGCCCTCATGATTCATCAGAAAAACGAAGAGCGCAAGGAAATCGTCCAGTCTATCTATGAAGAAGCTAAGACCATGGTGGACCCTGAGAAGAAGGTCCAAGTCTTGGCCAAGGAAGGCTGGAATCCTGGGGTTCTAGGAATCGTGGCTGGTCGTTTGTTGGAAGAACTAGGGCAGACAGTCATCGTTCTCAATATAGAGGACGGTCGTGCAAAGGGTAGTGCTCGTAGTGTGGAAGCGGTCGATATTTTTGAGGCGCTGGATCCCCATCGAGACCTCTTTATCGCCTTTGGTGGCCATGCTGGCGCAGCAGGAATGACGCTGGAAGTGGAGAAACTCTCAGATTTATCTCAGGTTTTGGAAGATTATGTCCGTGAAAAAGACGCAGATGCTGCTGGCAAGAACAAGTTAAATCTAGATGAAGAACTGGATTTGGAGACACTTAGCTTGGAAACGGTCAAAAGTTTTGAACGTTTAGCTCCCTTTGGAATGGACAATCAGAAACCTGTCTTTTATATAAAGGATTTTCAGGTCGAAAGTGCCCGTACTATGGGGGCAGGCAATGCTCATCTCAAGTTAAAAATTACCAAGGGTGAGGCTAGTTTTGAAGTGGTGGCCTTTGGACAAGGTAGATGGGCAACAGAATTTGCTCAAACCAAGAATCTAGAGCTGGCAGTCAAATTGTCTGTCAACCAATGGAATGGCCAAACTGCCCTGCAGTTGATGATGGTGGATGCGCGTGTGGAGGGTGTTCAACTTTTTAACATCCGTGGGAAGAATGCAGTCTTGCCAGAAGGGGTTCCAGTCTTGGATTTTGTTGGAGAACTTCCAAATTTATTAAATAGTGAAGCTGTTGTTGTAAAAACCATTCCTGAGGATATTACTCAGTTGAAGACCATTTTTCAGGAACAGAATTTCTCTGCTGTCTATTTCAAAAATGATATTGACAAGGCCTACTATCTGACAGGGTATGGGACTAGAGAGCAGTTTGCCAAATTGTACAAGACAATCTATCAGTTTCCAGAGTTTGATATTCGCTACAAACTGAAAGATTTGGCTACTTATCTTAATATTCAACAAATCTTGCTAGTCAAGATGATTCAAGTATTTGAAGAGCTAGGCTTTGTGACGATCAAAGATGGGGTCATGACAGTGAATAAAGAGGCGCCAAAGCGGGAAATCGGAGAAAGTCAAATTTACCAAAATCTCAAACAAACCGTCAAAGACCAAGAAATGATGGCACTAGGAACTGTGCAAGAAATTTATGACTTTTTAATGGAAAAAGAGTAGATCATAGGAAAGAGTTGGGAAACCAGCTCTTTTTTGAAAACAAATCTTCATTTTGAAAATCATCAAAAAAATGGTATAATGGTAGGAAAAGATTCGGCTAAAAGTAATAGTGCTTTTAGAATAAAAGGGTAAGTAACCCTATAATCAAGATAAATTAAGCTTTCGGAGGAAAAATGAGTAATATCAGTTTAACAACACTTGGTGGTGTACGTGAAAACGGGAAAAATATGTATATCGCTGAAATCGATGGATCTATTTTCGTTTTGGATGCAGGTCTAAAATACCCTGAAAATGAACAACTAGGGGTGGATGTAGTCATTCCAAACATGGACTACCTTTTTGAAAATAGCGACCGTATCGCAGGGGTTTTCTTGACCCACGGGCATGCGGATGCCATTGGTGCTCTGCCTTATCTCTTGGCTGAAGCCAAGGTACCTGTATTTGGCTCTGAGTTGACCATTGAGTTGGCAAAACTCTTTGTCAAAGGGAATGACACAGTTAAGAAATTCAATGATTTCCATGTCATCGATGAGGATACGGAGATTGATTTTGGAGGAACTGTGGTGTCCTTCTTCCGTACAACTCACTCTATTCCAGAAAGTCTGGGTGTTGTCTTGAAGACAGCTGAAGGGAGCATCGTTTATACAGGTGACTTCAAATTTGACCAGACAGCTAGTGAATCCTACGCGACAGACTTCGCTCGTTTGGCAGAAATTGGTCGTGACGGAGTTCTAGCGCTTCTTAGCGATTCAGCCAATGCAGACAGTAATATCCAAGTGGCTAGTGAAAGTGAGGTTGGGGACGAGATCACTCAAACCATTGCAGATTGGGATGGTCGTATCATTGTTGCAGCAGTAGCTAGCAACCTCTCTCGTATCCAGCAGGTGTTTGACGCTGCGGATGCAACAGGTCGCCGTGTGGTCTTGACAGGATTTGATATTGAAAATATCGTCCGCACGGCTATTCGTCTTAAGAAATTGTCTCTAGCTAACGAGAGTCTTTTGATTAAGCCAAAAGACATGTCTCGTTTTGAAGACCATGAGTTGATTATCCTTGAAACAGGCCGTATGGGTGAGCCTATCAATGGTCTTCGCAAGATGTCGATTGGTCGCCACCGTTATGTGGAAATCAAGGACGGTGACCTGATCTATATTGTAACGACACCGTCTATCGCCAAAGAAGCTGTCATGGCACGTGTGGAAAACATGATTTATCAAGCTGGCGGGGTTGTCAAACTGATCACTCAAAGCTTGCGTGTGTCAGGACATGGGAATGCGCGTGATTTGCAGTTGATGATTAATCTCTTGCAACCTAAGTATCTCTTCCCGATTCAAGGGGAATACCGCGAGTTGGATGCCCATGCTAAGGCTGCTATGGCAGTTGGAATGTTGCCAGAATGCATTTTCATCCCTAAAAAGGGAACAAGCATGGCTTATGAGAATGGAGATTTTGTCCCAGCTGGATCGGTTTCAGCAGGGGATGTCTTGATTGACGGGAATGCCATTGGTGATGTTGGAAATGTGGTTCTTCGTGACCGTAAGGTCTTGTCAGAGGATGGTATTTTTATCGTAGCAATCACAGTCAACCGTCGTGAGAAGAAAATTGTGGCCAAGGCTCGTGTTCACACGCGTGGATTTGTTTATCTCAAGAAGAGCCGTGATATTCTCCGTGAAAGTTCAGAATTGATTAACCAGACGGTAGAAGACTATCTTCAAGGAGATGACTTTGACTGGGCAGATCTTAAAGGGAAGGTTCGTGATAATTTGACCAAGTATCTCTTTGACCAAACCAAGCGTCGTCCAGCCATTCTACCAGTGGTCATGGAAGCAAAATAATCGTTGAAATAAACAGAGAGAAAGTCGAATTTCGGCTTTTTCTTATCGGAAAATAGAAGGAGAAAATCATGGCAGTAATGAAAATTGAGTATTACTCACAAGTTTTGGATATGGAGTGGGGAGTGAATGTTCTTTACCCCGATGCCAATCGAGTGGAAGAACCAGATTGTAAAGATATTCCCGTCTTGTACCTTTTGCATGGGATGTCTGGCAATCATAATAGCTGGCTCAAGCGGACCAATGTAGAACGCTTGCTTCGAGGAACCAATCTCATCGTTGTCATGCCTAATACCAGCAATGGTTGGTACACCGATACCCAGTATGGTTTTGACTATTACACAGCTCTAGCAGAAGAATTGCCACAGGTTTTGAAACGCTTCTTCCCTAATATGACCAGCAAGCGTGAAAAGACCTTTATCGCTGGTCTATCTATGGGAGGTTACGGCTGTTTTAAACTGGCTCTTGCTACAAATCGTTTCTCTCGTGCAGCTAGCTTTTCAGGCGCCCTTAGTTTTCAAGATTTTTCTCCTGAAAGCCAAAATCTGGGGACACCAGCTTACTGGAGAGGTGTTTTTGGGGAGATTAAAGATTGGACAACTAGTCCTTATTCTCTAGAAAGTCTGGCTAAAAAATCGGATAAAAAGACCAAGCTGTGGGCTTGGTGTGGCGAGCAGGATTTCTTGTATGAAGCCAATAATCTCGCAGTGAAAAACCTCAAAAAGCTGGGTTTTGCTGTGACCTATAGCCATAGCGCTGGAACTCATGAGTGGTATTATTGGGAAAAACAATTGGAACGGTTTCTAGCAACACTGCCAATCGATTTCAAATTAGAAGAGAGATTGACTTAGTTTGAACTTCAGCATAGGGGGAGTAGAACTAAAATAAAATATGTTTTCACTAGACTTTTCAAGCGAAAGTAGTAGAATAGTAATAAGATACTGGATGAAAGATAGTAAGAAATGTACCGTTATCAAATTGGCATTCCCGCATTAGAATATGATCAGTTTGTCAAAGACCATGAATTAGGCAATGTATTACAAAGTAGTGCTTGGGAAGAAGTTAAGTCTGATTGGCAACATGAGAAGTTTGGTGTTTACAGGGAAGAAAAATTACTGGCGACAGCTAGTATTTTGATTAGAACTCTTCCGCTAGGCTATAAAATGTTTTACGTCCCAAGAGGACCCATATTGGATTATGGAGATACAGAACTCTTGAGTTTTGTCATTCAGTCCATTAAGTCTTATGCTCGCAGTAAGAGAGCTATTTTTGTGACTTTTGACCCAAGTATTTGCCTGTCTCAAAGTTTAATTAATCAGGAAAAAACAGAATTTCCTGAAAATCTGGCTATTATTGATAGTTTGCAACAAATGGGAGTAAGGTGGTCAGGAAAAACAGAGGAAATGGGAGACACCATTCAACCTCGTATTCAGGCGAAAATATACAAGGAAAATTTTGAAGAAGATAAACTTTCCAAGTCAACAAAACAGGCTATTCGAACAGCACGGAATAAGGGGGTAGAGATTCAATTTGGTGGAACTGAATTATTGGAGTCTTTTTCCTTTTTGATGAAAAAAACCGAGAAGCGGAAAGAGATTCATTTGAGGAATGAAGCCTATTATAAAAAGTTGTTAGATAATTTTAAGGACAAGGCCTATATCACCTTGGCAACCTTGGATGTTTCTAAACGTTCGCAAGAATTAGAAGAACAGTTAGCGAAAAACAGAGCCTTGGAAGAGACCTTTACTGAGTCGACTCGAACTTCAAAAGTAGAAGCGCAGAAGAAGGAAAAAGAACGTTTGTTAGAGGAATTGACTTTCCTGCAGGAATGTATGGATGCAGGTCAAGCGAGAGTTCCTTTAGCGGCTACCCTGACTTTAGAATTCGGACAAACTTCTGTCAATCTATACGCAGGAATGGATGAAGATTTTAAACGATATAAAGCCCCTATTTTGACTTGGTATGAGACAGCTCGATATTCCTTTGAACGTGGCATTTTATGGCAAAATTTAGGAGGCGTCGAGAATGCTTTAGATGGTGGACTCTATCGTTTTAAAGCTAATTTTAATCCAACGATTGAAGAATACTTGGGTGAATTTACAATGCCTACCCATCCTCTCTATCCTCTGTTAAGACTTGCTCTTGATTTCCGTAAAACATTAAGAAAAAAACATAGAAAGTAAGTATATGGCACTAATTACACTCACGAAAGAAGAGTTTCAGGCTTATTCTGGTCAGGTTTCTTCTCGTTCCTTTATGCAATCTGTTCAGATGGGGGACTTGTTAGAAAAAAGAGGGGCTCGAATTGTTTATCTTGCTTTGAAACAAGAAGGAGAGATTCAAGTTGCAGCTCTGGTTTATAGCTTGCCCATGCTGGGTGGTCTGCATATGGAGCTCAATTCGGGGCCGATTTATACCCAACAAGATGCTCTTCCAGTTTTTTATGCGGAGTTAAAAGAATATGCCAAGCAAAATGGTGTATTAGAGTTGCTTGTAAAACCTTATGAAACTTATCAAACTTTTGATAGTGAAGGTAATCCAATAGATGCTGAGAAAAAAAGTATTATTCAAGGTTTAACTGATTTAGGTTATCAATTTGATGGATTGACGACAGGGTATCCTAATGGAGAAGTCAGCTGGCATTACATCAAAGATTTGCAAGATTATGATGCTGTTTCCTTATTGAAATCTTTTAATAAAAATAGTATTCGCAACATTCAATCAGCTTTTGATTTTAATATTCTTATTCGCAATGCAGAACGGGAAGAAATTCCAATATTCAAAAAAATTATCGAAGAAACAGGTAAAAGACAAGGTTTTGAGGATAAGAATTTAGATTATTACATGAAATTGTATGATATGTTTGGAGATAAGGCGGATTTCCTAATTGCTGAAGTCAATCCACAACAGTCTATAGATGCTTTAAATGTGAAGATGGCTATTCTTGACAAGAAGTCGAAACAATTTCACCAGCAATACCAAGCTTTGCAAAAGAAAAAAGATTTTCTAACTAGTTTGGATAGTGAGTCTGACAATGTTGCTCTAGCTTGTGCTTTAATAATCTACACAAATACAGAGGCAACGTACTTGTTTGGGGGGTCGTACGCAGAGTATCAGAAGTTTTCAGCTCCATTTTTACTTCAATATCATGCGATGAAGCAGACAATGCAACGAAATATCCATCAATACAACTTCCTAGGGATTCAAGGGATTTTTGATGGAAGTGATGGTGTTTTGCGTTTTAAACAAAATTTTAATGGCTATATTGTACGCAAAGCGGGTACTTTCCGTTACCATCCATCACCTTTAAAATACAAAGCTATTCAGTTATTCAAAAAAATATTAGGACGTTAAGATGAAAAAGCCAGTATTTAGCTTTCTTTCAGCTTGATTTAGTAAAATAGTCTTTATTTGCTAGAAAGGTGGAGAGACATGCGCTGGATTTTTTGTTTGATAGGGGCTTTCTTTTCTTTTGTGTGGCGTTTGTTTTGGCGCCTGGTTTGGATAGTTGTGCTCTTATGTGCGTTTGCTTTCGGACTTCTCTGCTATCTGAACGGGGATTTTCAAGGAGCGCTAAAGCAGGCAGAACGGTCAGTCAAGATTGGTCAACAAAGTATCGACCGATGGGAAAAAACAGGGCAACTGCCTAAGTTGAACCAGACAGATAGCCACCAGCATTCTGAAGGAAGGTGGCCACAGGCCTCTGCTCGTATTTACTTGGATCCCCAGATGGATTCACGCTTTCAAGAAGCTTATGTAGAAGCGATTCAGAATTGGAATCAAACGGGTGCTTTTAACTTTGAAATTGTCACCGAGTCCAGCAAGGCAGATATCTTGGCTACGGAGATGAATGACGGAGGTACTCCTGTGGCAGGAGAGGCGGAAAGTCAGACCAATCTCTTAACAGGACAATTCTTGTCTGTAACGGTGCGTCTGAATCATTATTATCTGTCCAATCCTGACTATGGCTATTCCTATGAGCGCGTTGTCCATACGGCAGAACATGAGTTGGGTCATGCGATTGGCTTGGACCATACAGATGAGAAGTCTGTCATGCAACCTGCGGGTTCCTTTTATGGTATCCAGGAAGAGGATGTTGCAAACCTTCGAAAAATATATGAGACTAGTGAGTAGGGAACAATCTTTCCCTACTTTTTTGCTATAATGGAATTATGAACAACTTGATTAAATCAAAACTAGAGCTCTTGCCGACCAGCCCTGGTTGTTACATTCACAAGGATAAAAACGGCACCATTATCTATGTAGGAAAGGCTAAAAATCTGCGTAACCGCGTGCGGTCCTATTTTCGTGGAAGTCATGATACCAAGACGGAAGCTCTGGTGTCTGAAATTGTAGATTTTGAATTTATTGTTACGGAGTCTAATATTGAGGCACTTCTCCTAGAAATTAATCTGATCAAGGAAAATAAGCCTAAATACAATATCATGCTCAAGGATGATAAGTCTTATCCTTTCATCAAAATCACTAATGAGCGCTATCCTCGTTTAATTATCACCCGTCAGGTCAAGAAGGACGGCGGTCTCTACTTTGGACCTTATCCAGATGTGGGGGCAGCCAATGAAATCAAGCGGCTGCTGGATCGAATTTTCCCTTTTAGAAAGTGTACCAATCCACCGTATAAGGTCTGTTTTTACTACCATATCGGCCAATGCATGGCCCACACTATCTGTAAGAAGGATGAGTCCTACTTCAAGTCTATGGCTCAGGAGGTTTCTGATTTCCTAAAAGGGCAGGATGACAAAATCATTGATGACCTCAAGGGCAAAATGGCAACGGCAGCCCAGTCTATGGAGTTTGAACGTGCGGCAGAATACCGTGACCTGATTCAGGCTATTGGAACGCTTCGAACCAAGCAACGGGTCATGGCTAAGGATCTCCAGAATCGTGATGTCTTTGGCTACTATGTGGACAAGGGTTGGATGTGTGTGCAGGTTTTCTTTGTCCGTCAGGGAAAACTCATTGAACGTGACGTCAATCTATTCCCCTACTACAATGATCCGGATGAGGATTTTCTAACCTATGTAGGACAATTCTATCAAGAAAAATCTCATCTAGTTCCCAATGAGGTGCTGATTCCTCAGGATATTGACGAAGAAGCTGTCAAGGTCTTGGTGGATACCAAGATTCTCAAACCCCAGCGTGGAGAGAAAAAGCAACTAGTCAATTTGGCTATAAAGAATGCTCGAGTCAGTCTAGAGCAGAAGTTCAATTTGTTAGAAAAATCTGTCGAAAAGACCCAAGGAGCTATTGAAAATCTAGGTCGTTTGCTCCAAATTCCCACCCCAGTTCGCATCGAGTCCTTCGATAACTCCAACATCATGGGAACTAGTCCTGTTTCAGCCATGGTGGTCTTTGTCAACGGAAAACCTAGTAAGAAGGATTACCGTAAGTATAAAATCAAGACTGTCGTCGGGCCAGACGACTATGCTAGTATGCGAGAGGTCATTCGCAGGCGCTATGGTCGAGTACAGCGTGACGGTTTGACTCCTCCAGATTTGATTGTGATTGATGGGGGACAAGGTCAAGTCAATATTGCCAAGCAAGTCATTCAAGAGGAGCTGGGCTTGGATATTCCCATTGCAGGTCTGCAAAAGAATGATAAGCACCAAACCCATGAATTGCTCTTTGGAGATCCGCTTGAGGTGGTGGAGTTATCTCGCAATTCTCAGGAATTTTTCCTCCTCCAACGTATACAAGATGAGGTCCACCGCTTTGCTATAACTTTCCATCGCCAACTGCGCTCGAAAAATTCTTTTTCATCACAACTGGATGGAATTGAAGGGCTGGGACCTAAACGCAAGCAGAATCTCATGAAGCATTTCAAGTCTTTGACCAAAATTAAGGAAGCCAGTGTGGATGAGATTGTCGATGTTGGAGTACCTAGAGCTGTTGCAGAGGCTGTGCAGAGGAAGTTGAACCCGCAGGAAGAAGTGGAATTAGCTCAAGTGGCGGAAGAAAGAGTAGATTACCAAACGGAAGGAAACCACAATGAAACATAAAATCGCAATTTTATCAGATATTCATGGCAATGCGACAGCCTTAGAAGCAGTGATCGCAGATGCTAAAAATCAAGGAGTCAGTGAATACTGGCTTCTGGGAGATATTTTTCTTCCTGGTCCAGGTGCAAATGACTTGGTAGCCCTGCTAAAGGATCTTCCTATCACAGCCAGTGTTCGAGGCAACTGGGATGATTGTGTCCTTGAGGCCTTGGATGGTGAATATGGTTTGGAAGATCCACAAGAAATCCAGTCAATGCGAATGACCCAGTTTTTGATGGAGCGAATGGATCCTGCAACGATTGTCTGGTTACGAAGCTTGCCTTTGCTGGAAAAGAAAGAGGTTGATGGGTTGCGCTTTTCTATCTCTCATAATTTACCTGACAAAAATTATGGGGGTGACTTGTTGGTTGGGAATGATACAGAAAAATTTGACCAACTGCTAGATGAGGAAACGGACGTGGCAGTCTATGGTCATGTCCACAAGCAGTTGCTTCGTTACGGCAGTCAAGGGCAACAAATCATCAATCCAGGGTCGATTGGCATGCCCTATTTTAATTGGGAGGCGTTAAAAAATCACCGTGCCCAGTATGCCGTGATAGAAGTTGAAGATGGGGAATTGGTAAATATTCTATTTCGTAAAGTCGCTTATGATTATGAAGCGGAGTTAGAACTGGCCAAGTCCAAGGGACTTCCCTTTATCGAAATGTATGAAGAGCTACGAAGAGAAGACAACTATCAGGGGCACAATCTAGAACTATTAGCAAGCTTAATAGAAAAGCATGGGTATGTAGAGGATGTGAAGGATTTCTTGGAGGCTATAAAGTCAGAATATAAGATAGACTAGTTTCTTTAAGTAACTGAAAATTAATTGGAACTGGATGAGGGGATTCCTGATTTAAATGATTTTCTTCATTCGGTTGCTCATCCTTGTTCCAGTTTGTCTCTACGAAAAATCCCTGCAAGCTCTTTCAAATTATGGTAGAATGGAAGCAGTAGAATTAGAAAAGGAAATCGATTATGAAATTTCTTGAATTAAATAAAAAACGTCATGCGACTAAGCATTTCACTGATAAGCCAGTTGATCCAAAAGATGTGCGTACGGCTATCGAAATTGCAACCTTGGCACCAAGTGCCCACAACAGCCAGCCTTGGAAATTTGTGGTGGTACGTGAGAAAAATGCTGAACTGGCAAAATTGGCTTACGGTTCAAACTTTGAACAGGTATCATCAGCGCCTGTAACTATTGCCTTGTTTACAGACACAGATTTGGCTAAACGTGCTCGTAAGATTGCCCGAGTTGGTGGTGCTAACAATTTCTCAGAAGAACAACTACAATACTTCATGAAAAATTTGCCTGCTGAATTTGCACGTTACAATGAACAACAGGTCAGCGACTACCTAGCCCTCAATGCAGGTTTGGTTGCTATGAACTTGGTTCTGGCTCTTACAGACCAAGGAATTGGCTCAAATCTTATACTTGGTTTTGACAAATCAAAAGTCAACGAAGTTTTGGATATCGAAGAACGTTTCCGCCCAGAACTCTTGATTACAGTGGGATACACAGACGAAAAATTGGAACCAAGTTACCGCTTGCCAGTAGATGAAATCATCGAGAAAAGATAGAAAGAAGAAAAAAATGACAGCAATTGATTTTACAGCAGAAGTAGAAAAACGCAAAGAAGACCTCTTGGCTGACTTGTTTAGCCTTTTGGAAATCAACTCAGAACGTGACGATAGCAAGGTTGATGCTGAGCATCCATTTGGACCTGGGCCGGTAAAAGCCTTGGAAAAATTCCTTGAAATCGCAGACCGCGATGGCTACCCAACTAAAAATGTTGACAACTATGCAGGACACTTCGAGTTTGGTGATGGAGAAGAAGTTCTCGGAATCTTTGCCCACATGGACGTGGTGCCAGCTGGTAGCGGTTGGGACACAGACCCTTACACACCAACTATCAAAGACGGTCGCCTTTATGCGCGTGGGGCTTCGGATGACAAGGGACCTACAACAGCTTGTTACTATGGTTTGAAAATCATCAAAGAATTGGGCCTTCCAACTTCTAAGAAAGTTCGCTTCATCGTTGGAACAGACGAAGAGTCAGGCTGGGCAGACATGGACTACTACTTCGAGCATGTAGGACTTGCAAAACCAGACTTCGGTTTCTCTCCAGATGCTGAGTTCCCTATCATCAATGGTGAAAAAGGAAATATCACGGAATACCTCCACTTTGCAGGTGAAAATGCAGGTGTTGCCCGTCTTCACAGCTTCACAGGTGGTTTGCGTGAAAACATGGTTCCTGAATCAGCAACAGCAGTTGTTTCAGGTGACTTAGCTGACTTGCAAAGTAAACTAGATACTTTTGTTGCAGAACACAAACTCAGAGGAGAAATTCAAGAAGAAGCTAGTCAATACAAGGTGACGATCATTGGTAAATCAGCCCATGGTGCTATGCCTGCTTCAGGTGTCAATGGTGCGACTTACCTGGCCCTCTTCCTTAGTCAGTTTGACTTTGCTGGTCCAGCCAAAGACTACCTTGACATCGCTGGTAAAATTCTCTTGAACGACCATGAGGGTGAAAATCTCAAGATTGCTCATGTGGATGAAAAGATGGGTGCTCTTTCTATGAATGCCGGCGTCTTCCGCTTCGATGAAACAAGTGCTGACAATACCATTGCCCTTAACATCCGCTATCCAAAAGGAACAAGTCCAGAACAAATCAAGTCAATCCTTGAAAATTTGCCAGTTGCTTCTGTTAGCCTTTCTGAGCACGGTCACACCCCTCACTATGTGCCAATGGAAGATCCACTTGTGCAAACCTTGTTGAATGTTTATGAAAAACAAACTGGTCTTAAAGGTCACGAGCAAGTCATCGGTGGTGGAACCTTTGGTCGCTTGCTAGAACGAGGTGTTGCCTATGGTGCCATGTTCCCAGACTCAATTGACACCATGCACCAAGCCAATGAATTTATCGCCTTGGACGATCTCTTCCGAGCAGCAGCAATCTATGCCGAAGCTATTTACGAATTGATCAAATAAAACGATAGAAGTCTGAGATGTTATGCTTAGACTTCTTTTTGGAGGGAAAGTAGATGTCTCAAATTGAAAGAATCAAGCAGGCTATTATGGCAGATCCACAGAATGCCAGCTATACAGAGCGTGGCATTGAGCCTCTCTTTGCAGCGCCAAAGACTGCTCGCATCAATATCATCGGTCAGGCACCTGGACTTAAAACCCAAGAAGCAGGCCTTTACTGGAAAGATAAGAGTGGTGACCGTCTGAGAGACTGGCTAGGTGTGGATGAAGATACTTTTTACAATTCAGGATATTTTGCTGTTTTGCCTATGGATTTCTATTTTCCAGGGCATGGCAAGTCAGGTGATCTGCCACCGAGAACTGGCTTTTCTGAAAAATGGCATCCGCAGCTCTTGCAAGAATTACCAGATATTCAATTGACCCTCTTGATTGGACAATATGCCCAGGCCTACTATTTACAGGAGAAAGTCAGTGGCAAGGTGACAGAACGGGTAAAACATTACCAGAACTACTTGCCAACCTATTTTCCATTAGTTCACCCCTCGCCTAGAAATCAAATCTGGATGGCCAAAAATCCTTGGTTTGAGGCAGAAGTGGTGCCAGATTTGAAAAAAAGAATTAAAACTATTTTATAGTCAATGAAAATCAAAGAGCAAACTAGGAAGCTAGCCGCAGGCTGTACTTGAGTACGGTAAGGCGACGCTGACGTGGTTTGAATTTGATTTTCGAAGAGTATTAGGAGAAAAAGAATGAAAGAAATTTCCTTTGACGCATTTTACCAGCTTTACCAAAATGACCAACTTTCTCTAGTGGACGTGAGAGAAGTGGATGAGTTTGAAGCTCTTCATTTAGAAGGTGCTCAGAATCTTCCTCTGAGTCAATTAGCTGATACTTATGATCAATTGGACAAGGATCAGTTACATTATGTTATTTGTAAATCTGGAATGAGATCGGCGCGTGCTTGCCAATTCCTATCAGAACAAGGTTATGAGGTTATCAATGTCCAAGGTGGCATGATGGCCTTTGAAGAACTATAATACTCAATGAAAATCAAAGAGCAAACTAGGAAGCTAGCCGCAGGCTGTACTTGAGTACGGCAAGGTGAAGCTGACGTGGTTTGAAGAGATTTTCGAAGAGTATAAACATTAGAATTTTCTCCTACTTGGTGTGGACTGGGTAGGGGATTTTATTTTTAGATAATTCTCATTTTTAAGAATCTTGAAAACATTCAATATTTACTTCGTGAAGCTTTTTTCATACTCCTATTCATGATATACTAGGTCAGTATTTTATAAATATGAAGGAGATTTTCATGGCTAAAAAAGGTGCCCTAACAGGTTTACTCCTGTTTGGAATATTTTTTGGTGCGGGGAACTTGATTTTTCCGCCTTCTCTAGGTGCTCTATCTGGAGAACATTTTATTCCTGCCATCGCAGGTTTTGTCTTTTCAGGCGTCGGTATCGCCGTCTTGACTCTTATTATTGGAACGCTAAATCCTAAAGGATATATCTACGAGATTTCAACAAAGATAGCGCCTTGGTTTGCGACTCTTTACCTCTCAGTTCTTTACTTGTCAATCGGTCCATTCTTTGCTATCCCACGTACTGCTACAACAGCTTACGAAGTAGGGATTAGCCCTCTTTTGTCGGATGCAAACAAAGGTATTGGTTTGATTGTCTTTACTGTTCTGTATTTTGCAGCAGCCTATTTGATTTCGCTTAATCCATCAAAAATCTTAGACCGCATTGGACGTATTTTAACGCCAGTCTTTGCGATTTTGATTGTTATCTTGGTTGTTCTGGGAGCTTTCAAATACGGTGGAACAAGTCCTCAAGCTGCTTCAGCTGCTTATCAAGCTTCTGCCTTTGGTACAGGTTTCCTAGAAGGTTACAATACCTTGGACGCCCTTGCCTCAGTTGCCTTTAGTGTAATCGCAGTTCAAACCTTGAAACAACTTGGATTTTCAAGTAAGAAAGAATACATTTCAACTATTTGGGTGGTTGGTATCGTTGTTGCCCTTGCCTTCAGCGCTCTTTACATCGGTTTAGGTTTCCTTGGAAATCATTTCCCAGTACCAGCTGAAGCGATGAAGGGTGGAACACCAGGTGTTTACATCTTGTCACAAGCCACTCAAGAAATCTTTGGCTCAACAGCTCAACTCTTCCTTGCAGCTATGGTTACCGTAACCTGCTTCACAACAACAGTTGGTTTGATTGTGTCAACAGCTGAGTTCTTTAATGAGCGCTTCCCACAAATCAGCTACAAGGTTTATGCGACAGCCTTTACCTTGATTGGATTTGCTATTGCCAATTTGGGTCTTGATGCGATTATCAAGTACTCAATTCCAGTACTGGTTATCTTGTATCCAATCACGATTGCTATCGTTATGATTGTCATTGTCAACAAATTTGTGGCCCTTTCAAAACCAGGTATGCAGTTGACAATTGCTGTGGTTACAGCTATTGCTATTGCAAGCGTACTAGGAAGCTCGTTTAAGGTTGAGTTTCTTGCAAACCTTGTCAACGCTCTTCCTTTTGCCAAGGCATCACTCCCATGGTTAGTACCAGCCATTGTCGGAATCTTACTCTCATTGGTTCTACCAAACAAGCAAGAAAGCGATGTTTTTGAAATGGAATAATCATTAAAATCACTTTTGTAGCCAAGTCTACAGGAGTGATTTTCTTTTTTTATCCGATGATAAATGTGTTATAATAGGTAGCAAAAGAGGTGAAGAAATGAATCAAACAGTAGAATATATCAAAGAACTGACAGCTATTGCATCGCCAACGGGCTTCACTAGCGAGATTTCGGACTATTTAGTCAAGACTCTAGAAGGTTTTGGCTACCAGCCGGTTCGCACAGCCAAGGGCGGTGTCAATGTGACTATCAAAGGTCAAAATGATGAGGAGCATCGCTATGTGACTGCCCATGTGGATACGCTTGGTGCCATTGTCCGTGCTGTCAAACCAGATGGTCGTCTCAAAATGGACCGTATCGGTGGTTTTCCTTGGAACATGATTGAAGGAGAAAACTGTACTGTTCATGTGGCTAGCACAGATCAAAAGGTATCAGGAACCATCCTCATCCACCAAACTTCTTGCCATGTCTACAAGGATGCAGGAACTGCAGAACGCACGCAGGACAATATGGAAGTGCGTTTGGACGCCAAAGTAACCAATGAAAAAGAAACGCGTGCCTTGGGGATTGAGGTCGGTGATTTTATCAGCTTTGACCCACGAACTATCGTAACTGAGACAGGCTTTATCAAGTCTCGTCATTTGGACGATAAGGTCAGTGCAGCAATTTTGCTCAATCTCCTTCGTATTTATAAAGAAGAGAAGATTGAATTGCCAGTAACAACCCATTTTGCTTTTTCAGTCTTTGAAGAAGTGGGACACGGTGCTAATTCTAATATTCCTGCTCAGGTAGTTGAATATCTGGCTGTGGATATGGGAGCTATGGGAGATGACCAGCAGACAGATGAATATACAGTGTCTATTTGTGTCAAGGATGCTTCAGGGCCTTATCACTATGACTTCCGTCAACATTTAGTTGCTTTAGCTAAAGAGCAAGATATTCCATTTAAGCTGGATATCTATCCATTTTATGGTTCGGACGCTTCAGCAGCTATGTCAGCAGGGGCAGAAGTCAAACACGCCCTTCTCGGTGCTGGTATCGAGTCTAGTCATTCTTATGAGCGTACTCATATTGACTCGGTGGTCGCAACAGAGCGTATGGTTGATGCTTACCTTAAGAGTGGATTGGTGGACTAATATGTGCCTTATTTGCCAGAGAATTGAGCTCATCAAGAAGGGAGAAAATCCCTATTTTGTGAGAGAATTGGAAACAGGCTATCTTGTGATTGGAGACCACCAGTATTTTTCAGGCTATAGTCTCTTTCTAGCCAAGGAACATGTTACGGAATTGCACCATTTAGAAAAGGAAACGAGACTCCGTTTTCTAGAAGAAATGAGTTTAGTCCAAGAGGCAGTTGCCAAGGCCTTTACTGCTGAGAAAATGAATATCGAACTGCTAGGAAATGGTGATGCCCATCTCCACTGGCATCTTTTCCCCAGAAAAACAGGGGATATGAATGGTCACGGTCTCAAGGGACGTGGTCCAGTCTGGTGGGTTCCTTTTGAAGAAATGACAGCAGAAACCTGCCAAGCAAAACCGAATGAGATTAAAAAATTAGTTAAACGTTTATCGTCAGAAGTTGATAAACTATTAGAAATAAAGGAGTAGAAATGAAAAAAAGATACCTTGTCTTGACAGCCTTGCTAGCCTTGAGTCTAGCAGCTTGTTCACAAGAAAAAGCAAAAAATGAAGATGGCGCAGCTAAGACAGAGCAAACTGCCAAAGCTGATGGAACAGTCGGCAGTAAGTCTCAAGGAGCTGCCCAGAAAAAAGCAGAAGTGGTTAACAAAGGAGACTACTACAGCATCCAAGGGAAATACGATGAAATCATCGTAGCCAATAAACACTATCCATTGTCGAAAGACTATAATCCAGGGGAAAATCCAACAGCCAAGGCTGAGTTGGTCAAACTCATCAAAGCTATGCAAGAGGCAGGTTTCCCAATTAGTGACCATTACAGTGGTTTTAGAAGTTATGAAACTCAGACCAAGCTCTATCAAGATTATGTCAACCAAGATGGGAAGGCAGCAGCTGACCGTTACTCTGCCCGACCTGGCTATAGCGAACACCAAACAGGCTTGGCCTTTGATGTGATTGGGACTGATGGTGATTTGGTAACAGAGGAAAAAGCAGCCCAATGGCTTTTGGACCATGCAGCTGATTATGGCTTTGTTGTCCGTTATCTCAAAGGTAAGGAAAAAGAAACAGGCTATATGGCTGAGGAATGGCACCTTCGTTATGTCGGAAAAGAAGCAAAAGAAATTGCTGAGAGTGGTCTTAGTTTGGAAGAATACTACGGCTTTGAAGGCGGAGATTACGTCGATTAAAAAATAAACTTTTCTCTTGCAATTCTAGATAAATAGTGTATAATAGATGGGTATGTGTAAAGCATACTTGTGGGAGGTAAAAATCTCTAATTACCGCCAAAACCACAAAGGAGGATTTAAAAATGGCTAAAAAAGTCGAAAAAC
>CAURCY010000001.1:0-32134 GCA_963523355.1 uncultured Streptococcus sp. | reverse complement strand
CTTATTAGGAAATTCTTATGTCTATTAGCCAACGTACGACCAAGCTCATCTTAGCCACCTGTCTTGCCTGTCTTCTTGCTTATTTTCTCAATCTCTCCTCAGCAGTTTCAGCCGGAATCATCGCCCTCTTGAGCCTATCCGATACCCGTAGAAGCACCTTAAAACTGGCCCGCAATCGGCTCTTTTCCATGCTTCTAGCTCTGGCTATTGGGGTTTTGGTCTTTCACTTGAGCGGATTTCATATCTGGAGCCTTGGCCTCTATCTAGCCCTCTATGTGCCTCTAGCCTACAAGATGGGCTGGGAAATTGGCATCACACCAAGTAGCGTGTTGGTTAGCCATCTCTTGGTGCAAGAGTCAACCTCTCCAGAACTCCTAGTCAACGAATTCCTTCTCTTTGCTATCGGTACTGGATTTGCCTTGCTTGTTAATCTCTACATGCCTTCACGAGAAGAGGACATCCAGCATTACCACACATTAGTAGAAGAAGAGTTAAAAGATATCCTCCAGCGCTTCAAATATTATTTATCCAGAGGGGATGGACGCAACCGAGCACAACTGGTTGAAGAATTAGACACCCTTTTGGAAGAAGCCCTCAGACTGGTCTATTTGGATCACTCTGACCACCTCTTTCACCAGACCGACTACCATATCCACTACTTTGAAATGAGACAGCGACAAAGTCGTATCCTGCGAAACATGGCCCAGCAAATCAACACCTGTCACCTAGCTGCCAGTGAGAGCCTGATTTTGGCCCAACTCTTTTCAAAAATTGCAGGTCAACTGAGCCAGACCAATCCTGCTTCTGATTTGCTAGATGAAATTGAACGTTATCTGGAAGTCTTTCGGAACCGCAGTCTACCCAAGACAAGAGAAGAATTTGAAACCCGTGCCACACTTCTTCAACTCCTACGTGAAGCAAAAACCTTCATCCAAGTAAAAGTTGATTTTTACCAAAAATATGGACAGTAAAAAAGAAAACTTCAGACCAATCACCAAAAGTGAATATCTGAAGTTTTCTTTTATTTGTAAGTTATTACCATGAAGGTTAACAGTAAAATGAATAAGGTATGTAATTTATCATCTTTTCCAAAAGAAGTTGAGATAAGATACAGTATACCTCACTGTCACATTATACACGACACTGAGTTTTGGGAATCTATTTTATTTGCCAAACGTAGTTAGTAAGGCAGTTAGCTAGACTACTTCCTACCAGTTACGACGGAAAAATCCACGAATCGATAATATTCGTGGATTTTTCCTAGTGAAGCGTTTAGGTAAACCGCCATAGCGGTTACCGTCAAATGACAGCAACTTTATGTTGCTAGTCATTTGTAACGATTTACATCTTCTCTTCCAACTCTACATCTGGATACTTGTCCGCAAACCAGCGAAGAGCAAAGTCGTTTTCAAAGAGGAAGACTGGTTGGTCAAAACGGTCTTTGGCCAAGATATTCCGGCTTGATGACATCCGTTCATCCAAGTCCTCAGGCTTAATCCAACGAACGGTCTTTTTACCCATTGGGCTCATCACCACTTCTGCGTTGTACTCGCCTTCCATGCGGTGCTTAAAGACTTCAAACTGAAGTTGACCTACAGCGCCTAGCATATACTCGCCTGTTTGGTAATTCTTATAAAGCTGAATGGCACCTTCTTGCACCAATTGCTCAATCCCCTTGTGGAAGGATTTCTGCTTCATGACATTCTTAGCAGAAACTTTCATGAAAATCTCAGGTGTAAAGGTTGGCAGTGGTTCAAATTCAAACTTGTTTTTCCCAACTGTCAAGGTATCCCCAACTTGATATGTACCTGTATCGTAAACCCCGATAATATCACCTGCCACGGCATTGGTCACATTCTCACGACTTTCCGCCATAAACTGAGTAACATTCGAAAGTTTAGCACCCTTACCAGTACGAGGCAGGTTGACACTCATACCACGTTCAAATTCACCCGATACGATACGTACAAAGGCAATACGGTCACGGTGACGAGGGTCCATATTGGCTTGGATTTTAAAGACAAATCCTGAGAAATCTTTATCATAAGGATCCACAATTTCACCATCTGTTTTCTTATGACCATGAGGTTCCGGAGCAAACTTAAGGAAGGTTTCAAGGAAGGTCTGCACACCAAAGTTTGTCAAAGCTGAACCGAAGAAGACAGGTGTCAATTCTCCAGCCAGAATAGCTTCCTCTGAAAACTCATTCCCAGCTTCATTTAAAAGTTCAATATCATCCTTGACTTGCTCGTAGAAAGGATTGCTACCAAAGAGTTTGTCCCCGTCTTCTAGACTGGCAAAACGCTCATCCCCTTTGTAGAGCTCCAAGCGTTGGTTATAGAGGTCATAGAGCCCTTCGAAGGCTTTCCCCATCCCAATAGGCCAGTTCATCGGATAGCTAGCAATGCCCAAGACTTCTTCCAATTCTTGCAAGAGGTCCAGTGGCTCACGACCGTCACGGTCCAGCTTATTCATAAAGGTAAAGACCGGAATTCCACGGTGTTTGACAACTTCAAACAATTTCTTGGTTTGGGCCTCGATACCCTTGGCAGAATCCACAACCATAACTGCAGCATCCACCGCCATCAAGGTACGATAGGTATCTTCTGAAAAGTCCTCATGCCCTGGCGTGTCGAGGATATTCACACGCTTGCCATCATAGTCAAACTGCATCACAGATGAAGTCACCGAAATCCCACGTTGCTTCTCGATATCCATCCAGTCAGACTTGGCAAAAGTCCCTGTTTTCTTTCCTTTAACCGTACCAGCCTCACGAATCTCGCCCCCAAAGTAGAGCAACTGCTCAGTGATGGTTGTTTTCCCCGCGTCCGGGTGGGAGATGATGGCAAAGGTACGACGTTTCTTAATTTCTTCTTGAATATTCATAAGTTCTCTTTCTTTGATTCTCTATTTTTCTTGTTCCAATAGCTAAGAATGATTTCTACATTGGATTTTACCATTCCTTTCAACACTCCATTATATCGGATTTTGCCATTTTTTTCAATTTCTATTTCTTTTCACTTCCCCCTCCCTTATTTATAGGAAAATATGGTAAAATAGAACAGACTAAAAATCATCATTTCACGAAAGGATGCAAGATGAAAATTACGCAAGAAGAGGTAACACACGTTGCCAATCTTTCAAAATTAAAATTCTCTGAAGAAGAAACTGCTGCCTTTGCGACAACCTTGTCTAAGATTGTAGATATGGTTGAGTTGCTGGGCGAAGTTGACACAACTGGTGTCGCACCTACTACGACCATGGCTGACCGTAAGACCGTACTCCGCCCTGATGTGGCCGAAGAAGGAACAGACCGTGATCGCTTGTTTAAAAACGTACCTGAAAAAGACAACTACTATATCAAGGTACCAGCTATCCTAGACGATGGAGGAGATGCCTAATGACTTTTAATAACAAAACTATTGAAGACTTGCACAATCTCCTTGTCTCTAAGGAAATTTCTGCAACTGAATTAACCCAAGCAACGCTTGAAGATATCCAATCTCGCGAGACAGCTATCAACGCTTTTGTTACCATCGCTGAGGAGCAAGCCCTTGCGCAAGCTAAAGCTATTGATGAAGCAGGAATCGATGCTGATAATGCCCTCTCAGGAATTCCACTTGCAGTTAAGGATAACATCTCTACTGATGGTATTCTCACAACTGCTGCTTCAAAAATGCTCTACAACTATGAGCCTATTTTTGATGCGACAGCCGTTTCCAATGCAAAAGCGAAAGGCATGATTGTCGTCGGAAAGACCAACATGGACGAATTTGCCATGGGTGGTTCAGGTGAAACTTCTCACTACGGAGCAACTAAAAACGCTTGGGACCACAGCAAGGTTCCTGGTGGTTCATCAAGTGGTTCGGCCGCAGCTGTAGCGTCAGGGCAAGTCCGCTTATCACTTGGTTCTGATACTGGTGGTTCTATCCGCCAACCTGCTGCCTTTAACGGGATTGTTGGTCTCAAACCAACCTACGGAACAGTTTCACGTTTCGGTCTCATTGCCTTTGGTAGCTCATTAGACCAGATTGGACCTTTTGCTCCTACTGTTAGGGAAAATGCCCTCTTGCTCAATGCGATTGCCAGCGAAGATGCCAAAGACTCTACTTCTGCCCCTGTCCGCATTGCCGACTTTACTTCAAAAATCGGTCAAGACATCAAGGGTATGAAAATTGCTTTACCTAAGGAATACCTAGGCGAAGGGATTGACCCAGAGGTTAAGGAAACCATTCTGAATGCTGCTAAGCACTTTGAAAAACTTGGTGCTATCGTTGAAGAAGTCAGCCTTCCTCACTCTAAATACGGTGTGGCAGTTTACTACATCATCGCTTCATCAGAAGCTTCCTCAAACTTGCAACGCTTTGACGGTATCCGTTACGGCTATCGTGCAGAGGATGCAACCAATCTTGATGAAATCTATGTAAACAGCCGTAGCCAAGGTTTCGGTGAAGAAGTGAAACGACGTATCATGCTAGGTACTTTCAGCCTTTCATCAGGTTACTACGATGCTTACTACAAGAAGGCTGGTCAAGTCCGTACCCTCATCATTCAAGATTTCGAAAACGTCTTTGCGGATTATGACCTGATTTTGGGTCCAACCGCTCCAAGTGTTGCCTACGATTTGGACTCACTCAACCACGACCCAGTTGCCATGTACTTGGCTGACCTTTTGACCATCCCAGTCAATTTGGCAGGTCTCCCAGGAATTTCGATTCCAGCTGGATTCGCTCAAGGTCTGCCTGTTGGTCTACAATTAATTGGTCCTAAGTATTCTGAGGAAACCATTTACCAAGTTGCTACTGCTTTTGAAGCAACAACAGACTACCACAAACAACAACCCGTGATTTTTGGAGGTGATAACTAATGAACTTTGAAACAGTCATTGGACTTGAAGTCCACGTAGAGCTCAACACCAATTCAAAAATCTTCTCACCTACTTCTGCCCACTTCGGAAATGACCAAAATGCCAACACTAACGTGATTGACTGGTCTTTCCCAGGAGTACTTCCGGTTCTCAACAAAGGTGTTGTCGATGCCGGTATCAAGGCAGCTCTTGCCCTCAACATGGACATCCACAAAAAGATGCACTTTGACCGCAAGAACTACTTCTACCCTGATAATCCCAAAGCCTACCAAATTTCTCAGTTTGATGAGCCAATCGGTTACAACGGCTGGATTGAAGTGGAACTAGAAGATGGTACGACTAAGAAAATCGGTATCGAACGTGCCCACCTAGAGGAAGACGCTGGTAAAAACACCCATGGTACAGATGGCTACTCTTATGTTGACCTCAACCGCCAAGGGGTGCCATTGATTGAGATTGTATCTGAAGCTGACATGCGTTCTCCTGAAGAAGCCTACGCTTACCTAACTGCCCTCAAGGAAGTTATCCAGTATGCTGGTATTTCTGACGTTAAGATGGAAGAAGGTTCTATGCGTGTGGATGCCAATATCTCCCTTCGCCCTTATGGTCAAGAAAAATTCGGTACCAAAACTGAGTTGAAGAACCTCAACTCCTTCTCAAACGTTCGCAAAGGTCTTGAATACGAAGTTCAACGTCAAGCTGAAATCCTTCGCTCAGGTGGTCAAATCCGCCAAGAAACACGCCGCTACGATGAAGCCAACAAGGCAACTATCCTCATGCGTGTCAAGGAAGGTGCTGCAGACTACCGCTACTTCCCAGAACCAGACCTACCACTCTTTGAAATCTCAGACGAGTGGATTGAGGAAATGCGTACAGAGTTACCAGAGTTTCCAAAAGAACGCCGAGCTCGCTACGTATCTCAACTTGGTTTGTCAGACTACGATGCTAGCCAGTTAACCGCAAACAAAGTCACTTCTGACTTCTTTGAAAAAGCTGTTGCCCTCGGTGGCGATGCCAAACAAGTCTCTAACTGGCTCCAAGGGGAAGTCGCTCAGTTCTTGAATGCTGAAGGCAAGACACTAGAACAAATCGAATTGACACCAGAAAACTTGGTTGAAATGATTGCCATCATCGAAGACGGCACGATTTCTTCTAAGATTGCCAAGAAAGTCTTTGTCCACCTAGCTAAAAATGGCGGTGGCGCGCGTGAATACGTGGAAAAAGCAGGTATGGTTCAAATCTCAGATCCAGCTGTCTTGATTCCAATTATCCACCAAGTCTTTGCCGATAACGAAGCCGCAGTTGCCGACTTCAAGTCAGGCAAACGCAACGCAGATAAGGCCTTTACAGGCTTCCTTATGAAAGCAACCAAAGGCCAAGCCAACCCACAAGTCGCCCTTAAACTCCTTGCCCAAGAATTAGCGAAGTTGAAAGAAGATGAATAACAGACTTTTTATATACCTTTTTCTATTTTAGAAAGAAGAAAAAATGAACAAATTTTTACGATTGCTATTTGTTTTAGTCATCATCGCTATGCTAGGCGCTTCTATACTACAAATTTTCTTTCCATCATACATGGGAAGTCACTCCGGGTATGGAATCTCTGCTGGTTGGCAACGAGAAATTGGAATATGGAACCTAGCTGTATTGATTCTTATTCTCGGTGTCAATATTAAGTACGATTGGTTCTATCTACGAATCGTGCTTCTCGCTCTCATCTTCGGTGGGATTGGAATAGGAACAAATCACTTAGTCAATTTTATGGAGTATCATTCTCCTGTAAATGCTATCGGTGCTTTCGAAAATTACTTGCTAGCGACGGGGTGGATTGTAGGGTGGCTCATTGAATACCATTCCATAAAGAAGATAACTGCTAGTAAATAACGACAAGTATATCTTAGATGATTTTTAAAGGTTATAATATAGTTTAATAATCATTCAAATTAAGAGATCTACCTTTTCAATAGCCTCAATCCCATATCCTTCTTGAAGAGCTCAGCTACGACCAAGAAAGTCTTTGTTCACCTAGCTAAAAATGACGGTGGTGCGCGTGAATACGTTGAAAAAGCAGGTATGGTCCAAATCTCAGATCCAGCTGTCTTGATTCCAATTATCCACCAAGTCTTTGCCCAGGAATTGGCTAAGTTGAAAGAAGAGTAACACGTAAAAGAAACCAGCCCTGAGGTTGGTTTTTTCTCTCCTACAAAATCCCATTAACTATTTTGGCTTTATTTCCAGAAGATTTTATGGTAAAATGAAGAGTAATAATATTTATTAAAGAGGTAAAAACATGATTGAAGCAAGCAAATTGAAAGCTGGTATGACATTTGAAACTGCAGACGGAAAATTAATCCGCGTTTTGGAAGCTAGCCACCACAAACCAGGTAAAGGAAACACGATCATGCGTATGAAATTGCGTGATGTCCGTACTGGTTCTACATTTGATACAAGCTACCGTCCAGAAGAAAAATTCGAGCAAGCTATTATCGAAACTGTCCCAGCTCAATACTTGTACAAAATGGATGAAACTGCCTACTTCATGAACACTGAAACTTACGACCAATACGAAATCCCAGTCGTAAACGTTGAAAATGAATTGCTTTACATCCTTGAAAACTCTGATGTAAAAATCCAATTCTACGGAACTGAAGTAATCGGTGTAACTGTACCAACTACTGTTGAATTGACAGTTGCTGAAACACAACCATCTATCAAAGGTGCTACTGTTACAGGTTCTGGTAAACCAGCAACTATGGAAACTGGACTTGTTGTCAACGTTCCTGACTTCATCGAAGCTGGACAAAAATTGATCATCAACACTGCAGAAGGAACTTACGTTTCTCGTGCCTAATCTCTAGAAAGAGGTCATTCTATGGGAATTGAAGAACAATTTGGCGAAATCGTTATCGCTCCACGTGTACTTGAAAAAATCATTGCCATCGCAACTGCTAAAGTTGATGGTGTCCACTCATTTTCAAATAAATCCGTATCTGATACCCTATCAAAACTCTCTCTTGGTCGTGGTGTCTACTTAAAAGAAAGCAACGAAGAGCTAACTGCTGACATTTATCTCTATCTTGAGTACGGTGTGAAAGTACCAAAAGTTGCTCTTGCTATTCAAAAAGCGGTCAAAGATGCTGTCCGTGATATGGCTGATGTGGAACTTGCTGCTGTCAACATCCATGTTGCAGGAATCGTTCCAGATAAAACACCAAAACCTGAGTTGAAAGATCTATTTAACGAGGACTTCCTCAATGACTAGTCCATTATTAGAATCTAGACGCGAACTTCGTAAATGTGCTTTTCAAGCTCTCATGAGCCTTGAATTCGGCACAGATATGGAGACAGCTTGTCACTTTGCCTACACACATGACCGTGAAGATGAAGATGTGCAAATCCCTGCCTTTCTTCTGAACTTGGTTTCTGGTGTTCAAGCTCAAAAAGACGAGTTGGATAAACAAATCAACCAGCACCTCAAGTCAGGCTGGACAGTTGAACGTTTGACCTTGGTCGAAAAAAACTTACTACGCTTGGGTATCTTTGAAATCACATCATTTGATACACCTCAGCTGGTAGCAGTCAATGAAGCCATTGAACTTGCCAAGAATTTTTCAGATCAAAAATCAGCCCGCTTTATCAACGGACTGCTCAGTCAATTTGTGACTGAAGAATAGTAGATAGAAAACAGTGTTTGACAGATATCAAACACTGTTTTCTTTGCTTCCACTATCTTAAAAAGTGGTAATAGACATAATTATAAACAAAAATCCAGATGGGTTTTGCATAAATGAGAAAGTTAAAAAAACTATGGCACAGGATGGTGATTTTTAAGTTCTTTGTCCATCGATATACTAGAGCAAAGAAAAGACCAACAAGAATATAAATAATCAAACTGATAGGATCTCGGTGAGTTAGGATCAAATGACTAAGTCCAAAGATAAGAGCAGATAGGATAACATCCAGATAGTACTTGGACTGGGGGAAAAAGGTATTCATAAAATACCCTCTATGAATCAGTTCCTCTAATATAGGTCCGACGACTACTGTTAAACTAAAACTGAGAACAGTTGATAGAAAAGTTGGTTGCCCATTGGAGTATAGAATCGAAAGAAGGTCTTGAAAGATATACTTGTTATCAATTAGGTGATGAAACTGTAACTGAAAAGCATCCACCAATTGACGATCAAAATAAGTAGCCACTAGACCAACTACAAGGTAAAAGAATCTTGACTTCTTTGAACCCTTTTTCTCAAAAATATAGAGCATCTCTTTCTTTTTCAACCAGCAGACAAATAAGACTACAAGAACTAGTTCCCAAACAAGTGAAATGACAGAATAGCCATCTATCCCCCATCCTAAAAACTTAGTGATTTGCACAACACCTAACTCTGGTAGATAAACTGATAGAAATACCAGTAAGATATATACTCCTAAATGCCCTAGTTTTTTCATACTTACCCCTTTAATTTATCAATAGCCAATACCAGAACCACGTCTAGTCGCATGAGTCAGTATTGTACTCGGGTCAGTTGCAATGCTATAAGCATAAGGCCAACCCCAATAATAATCATCAACCAACAAAACCATGCCACCACCTGAAGTTTGCTCTAAGTTCTCAGATGAAAGAACTGTAAATGTTTCTGTACCTGTCATATCAAGTACCTCCTTAAAATAAATTTTTGTAAGCTTACATCTACAGTATAGATCTTTTTTGTCTATGTTATTAATCTTCCCCTCAACTGTCAATTTTTCGGTCTGAACTGCATTTTTCTAAAAAAATGAGACCTTTCTAGTCTCATTTAGTCATTCTTAGTATTTTCTAAATCGTTGATAACGCTCTTCCAACA
The DNA here is from genome assembly GCA_963523355.1 of uncultured Streptococcus sp. GTDB lineage: Bacteria > Bacillota > Bacilli > Lactobacillales > Streptococcaceae > Streptococcus. The sequence continues at coordinate 22,420 of CAURCY010000001.1, read as the reverse complement.
ACGCTTCTAACGGTTTTTGTAAAAGTATAGCTAGCTCAGCTTGGAGTTCTTTTTTGACATTCTTAATCAGTTCTTTGCTAGAAAGTCCTGCTTCAGAAATCACCTTATCTACCACGTCCATTTCTAACAGTTCATGCGAAGTGATTTTCATCAGTTCTGCCGCTTCCATGGCACGACTGCCATCTTTCCATAGAATGGAAGCAAAACCTTCTGGACTGAGAATGGCATAGATAGAATTTTCCAGCATCCAAACACGGTCTGCGACTGCTAGAGCCAGAGCCCCACCAGAACCACCTTCACCGATAATGATAGCAATAATAGGAACTTTCAAATCACTCATTTCCATGAGATTGCGAGCAATAGCTTCTCCCTGTCCGCGTTCTTCTGCTCCGACACCAGGATAGGCACCTGCTGTGTTGATAAAGGTCACTACTGGACGGCCAAACTTTTCAGCCTGTTTCATCAACCGTAGGGCCTTGCGGTAACCTTCTGGATGCGGTTGACCAAAATTCCGTTTAAGGTTATCTTGTAAACTCTTGCCTTTTTGGATACCAACCACTGTTACAGCTTGATTTCCAAGCCAGCCGATACCACCAACAACTGCACCATCATCTCGAAAAGAACGATCACCATGTAATTGGATAAATTCATCAAAAATGCCTGTCGCAAAGTCCAAGGTTGTCAAGCGACTCTGCTCACGCGCTTCTCTGACTATTTTTGCAATATTCATCTAGGACTCCCTCCGTGCAATCTGACTAGGCTAGCAATGGTATCTGGCAAGTCTCTTCTTTTGACAATAGCATCCACAAAGCCATGCTCCAATAGGAATTCTGCCTTTTGGAAATCCTCAGGCAAGCTTTCACGAACCGTATTTTCAATGACACGACGTCCAGCAAAACCAACCAAGCTCTGTGGTTCAGCTAAAATGATATCCCCTTCCATAGCGAAAGAAGCTGTTACACCACCTGTCGTTGGATCTGTCAAAATAGTCAGGTAAAAGAGGCCAGCATTTGAATGGCGTTTAACCGCTGCAGAAATCTTAGCCATCTGCATGAGACTCATGATTCCTTCCTGCATACGGGCTCCACCAGAGGCTGTGAAGAGAACAACTGGCAATTGTTCGACAGTCGCATACTCAAACAAACGAGTGATTTTTTCTCCTACAACCGTACCCATAGAAGCCATGATAAAGTTGGAATCCATAATCCCAAGAGCCACAGTCTGACCTTTAATAAGAGCTGTTCCTGTCACAACGGCTTCATCCAGACCTGTTTTTTCACGCATGGTTGCCAGTTTCTTTTGATAACCAGGGAAATGCAAGGGATCCTTGCTTTCAATCCCTGTAAACAATTCCTTGAAGGTTCCCATATCAATCGTCAAAGCCAAGCGTTCTTGGGCAGAAATACGAAAGGTATAGTTACAATGTGGACAGATACGCTCACTTCCCAGATCCTTCTGATAAATGGTATGCTTACAGCCTGGACACTGGGAGAATAATTCATCTGGAACCTCTGGCTTAGCTTGAGGTTTTTCCCTAACCGAACGATTGGGATTGATTCGAATATACTTATCTTTTTTACTAAATAGAGCCATTGATTCCCCTTTTCGGTTTAAACTCTTGAAGTCATTTTATTCTTTTTCTTGATACTTGGGTAAGAAGGTTTCCATCAAGAAGGAAGTATCGTAATCTCCAGCAATGACATTGCGATCTGAAATGAGGTCAAGCTGGAAATCTGCATTGGTCTGCACCCCTTCAATCTCTAGTTCATAGAGGGCACGTTGCATTTTCATCAAGGCATCAAAACGATTTTCACCGTGAACGATGATTTTAGCAATCATACTATCATAATAAGGCGGAATGGTATAACCTGGATAAACTGCTGAATCCACGCGCAAGCCAACTCCACCACTTGGCAGATAGAGATTAGTAATCTTACCTGGACTTGGAGCAAAGTTGAAGGCTGGATTTTCTGCATTGATACGACACTCGATGGCATGGCCACGTAAGACAATATTTTCTTGCTTAACAGACAGAGGCTGACCTGCCGCAATGCGAATCTGTTCCTTAACGATATCCACACCTGAAACAAACTCTGTAACAGGATGTTCTACCTGTACACGAGTATTCATTTCCATGAAATAGAATTTGCCACTGGCTTCATCAAGCAGAAACTCAATGGTCCCTGCATTCTCATAGCCAACAGACTCTGCAGCTCGAACAGCAGCCGCACCGATTTCATGACGCAACGTTTTTCCGATTGCAATTGAAGGGCTTTCTTCCAAAACCTTTTGATTATTCCGTTGAAGAGAACAATCCCGTTCCCCCAAGTGAATCACATTCCCATGTTCATCTCCTAGGATTTGAACCTCGATGTGACGTGCTGGATAGATAACCCGTTCTATGTACATGGCACCATTGCCATAGTTGGCCTTGGCTTCGCTAGAAGCAGTTTCAAAAGCTGAAACGAGGTCTTCTGGTTTTTCAACCTTACGAATCCCTTTACCACCTCCACCTGCTGAAGCCTTGAGCATAACAGGGTAGCCAATTTTTTCAGCAACAATCAAAGCTTCCTCAGAGTTATGCACTTCTCCATCTGAACCTGGAATGACTGGAACACCAGCTTTGATCATCTGAGCACGCGCATTGATTTTGTCTCCCATCATATCCATGACATGACCAGATGGGCCGATAAACTTAATCCCCACCTCTTCACACATGGTTGCAAATTTGGAATTTTCACTGAGAAATCCAAAACCTGGGTGAATGGCTTCCGCCTCAGTCAAGACTGCAGCTGATAGAACCGCATTAATATTGAGATAAGACTCGGTTGGCTTACCAGGGCCAATACAAACTGCTTCATCTGCCAAAAGCGTATGAAGAGCTTCCTTATCAGCAGTTGAATAAACTGCCACCGTCGCAATCCCCAATTCACGCGCCGCACGGATAATACGAACCGCAATTTCACCACGATTGGCAATTAAAATTTTTCGAAACATGGAGAACCTCCTTAGTTCCCTATTGCAAAGGTAAGAGTACCACTAGCTGCAAGCTTGCCATCCACTTCAGCCTTTGCTTCAACCACGGCAATGCTACCGCGACGTTTTACAAACGTTGCCGTCATAACCAATTGGTCACCTGGTACAACTTGCTTCTTGAATTTAACCTTGTCCATACCAGCGTAAAAGACCAGTTTTCCTTTATTTTCAGGTTTTGATAACTCCAAGACACCAGCTGTTTGCGCCAAGGCTTCCATAATCAGAACACCTGGCATGACAGGGTATTGAGGAAAATGACCGTTAAAGAAGGGCTCATTGATAGTCACATTTTTGATGGCAACAATGGTGTCCTCGCTCACTTCCAATACACGGTCTACTAGGAGCATAGGATAACGGTGGGGAAGGGCTTCTTTGATTCCTTGAATATCGATCATTTGATACGTACCAATCCTTTACCAAACTCAACCATTTCTTCGTTAGAAACGAGAATTTCCGTTACCACACCATCCTTAGGAGCTGGAATTTCATTCATGACTTTCATGGCTTCGATAATCACCAATGTTTGACCTTTTTTAACACTATCACCAACTGTTACGAAGGCAGGTTTATCAGGTCCAGCAGCCAAGTAAGCCACCCCAACAAGTGGGCTCTCTACAACATCTCCCTCAGCAGCTACACTTGCTTCAACTGAAGCAGGAACTTCTTCCACTACAGTTTCTACTGGAGCAGATGTTGAAGCTACTGGACTTGGTGTTGCTAGAACGGGTGCAGGAGCGACTTGAGTTGCAACTTCGGATACGAGTTTAGCTTCATTCTTGCTAAACTGTAACTCATCCGTCCCGTTTTTATAAGAAAATTCTCTCAAACTTGACTGGTCAAATTGAGCCATCAAGTCTTTAATATCGTTTAAATTCATACTTATTTATTCTCCCAACGTTTGAAAGCAAGAACTGCATTGTGGCCACCAAAACCAAAAGTATTTGAAATAGCGTATGGAATTTCTTGCTCCAAGCCTTGTCCATAAACGACATTGGCTTCGATATAATCTGATACTTCACTTGTTCCAGCTGTCATTGGTACAAAGTTATGACGCATAGCCTCGATTGTTACGATAGCTTCTACTGCACCTGCAGCACCCAGCAAATGTCCTGTGAAAGACTTGGTTGATGATACAGGTACTTCCTTACCAAGAACAGATACGATCGCACCACTTTCTCCTTTTTCATTAGCAGGAGTTGACGTTCCGTGAGCATTGACATAGGCTACTTGCTCTGGAGAAATCTCAGCTTCTTCCAAGGCTAGTTTAATGGCTTTGATAGCTCCCTGACCTTCTGGATGAGGAGAAGTCATATGGTAGGCATCACAAGTATTTCCGTAACCAACCACTTCAGCAAGGATAGTAGCTCCACGTTTTTCAGCGTGTTCAAGGCTTTCAAGAACTAACATCCCTGAACCTTCACCCATGACAAAACCATTACGGTCCTTATCAAATGGAATGGAAGCACGAGTTGGATCCTCTGTAGTTGAGAGAGCAGTTAGGGCTTGGAAACCAGCAATAGCAAAAGGTGTGATAGAGGCTTCTGAACCACCTACCAACATAACATCTTGGAAACCAAACTTAATTGAGCGGAAGGCATCCCCAATCGCGTCATTTGATGAAGCGCAGGCAGTATTGATGGATTTACAAACACCGTTTGCTCCAAAACGCATAGCAACATTTCCTGAAGCCATATTTGGCAAGGCTTTTGGAAGGGTCAATGGTTTCACACGTTTTGGTCCTTTGTCATTTAGGCGAAGCACTTGATCTTCAATTTCCTTGATTCCACCAATACCAGAGGCAACAATAACACCAAAACGATCTTTATCAAGAGCCTCTACATCTAAATTGGCATGATTGACAGCTTCTTGAGCCGCATACAAGGCATATAAAGAGTAGTTATCAAAACGATTGGTATCTTTCTTTACAAAGTATTTATCAAAAGGAAAATCTTGGATTTCTGCTGCATTATGCACATCAAAGTCACTATGATCAAATTTTGTAATTGGACCAATTCCGATTTTTCCAGTTGTCAAACTATTCCAAAATTCTTCTGGTGTATTTCCGATTGGAGATGTTACTCCATAACCTGTTACTACTACGCGATTTAGTTTCATCTTTTTTACCTCTAGCTTCTGCTACATACTTAAGCCACCATCAATGGCAACCACTTGACCAGTTAGATAATCTTGGCCTGCTAAAAATACTGTCAAATCTGCAACCTGCTCTGCCTGCCCAAATTCTTTCATAGGAATTTGCGCCAGCATAGCATCTTTTACCTTGTCTGATAGAACAGCTGTCATATCGGACTCAATCATTCCAGGTGCAATAGCATTAACCCTGATATTGCGATTGGCCACTTCACGCGCCACAGACTTGGTAAAACCAATCAAACCAGCCTTAGAAGCTGCATAGTTAGCTTGACCGATATTTCCCATCAAACCAACAACACTAGACATATTAATGATAGCACCTTCTCTAGCTTTTATCATCGGTTTCAAGACTGATTGTGTCATGTTAAAGGCACCAGTCAGGTTAACCTTGAGCACTTTTTCAAAATCTGCTTCTGTCATCTTGAGCATTAGGGTATCTTGGGTAATCCCTGCATTGTTGACCAAAACATCTACTGAACCCAGCTCTACAATAGCTTGATCAACCATACGCTTAGCATCTGCAAAATTTGATACATCTCCTGAAATGGGAACCACCTTGACACCATAGTTTGAAAACTCAGCGAGCAATTCTTCTGAGATTGCCCCACGACTGTTTAAAACAATATTGGCTCCTGCTTGAGCAAACTTGTGGGCGATGGCAAGACCAATCCCACGACTCGAACCTGTAATAAAGATATTTTTATTTTTTAGTTGCATTCTTTTCTCCTGTTTCCTCTTGTATTTATGGGAGAAGGGATTACTCGTTTTCTAGTAAGACTTCCAAACTAGCCTGATCTTCAACATTGGCTAGTTTAGCTGTCTTATCAATTTTTTTGACAAAGCCTGACAAGACTTTCCCCGGTCCAATCTCGATAAAGTTGGTTACGCCTGCTTCTTGCATAACTGCAATACTTTCATAGAAACGAACTGGTTCCTTGACCTGACGCGTCAAGAGTTGAGCAATGTCTTCTTTTAGCATGATAGCAGCTTCTGTATTACCAACTAGGGGACAAGTAAAATCTGAAAAACTTACTTGAGCTAGAGTTTCAGCTAGTTTCTGGCTAGCAGGCTCAAGGAGAGCGGTATGAAAGGGACCTGACACCTTGAGTGGAATCAAGCGTTTGGCACCTGCTTCTTGCACGAGTTCAACAGCTCGGTCAACTGCAGCCACTTCTCCACCAATCACGATTTGTGCAGGTGTATTATAGTTGGCTGGAGTAACCACTCCAAGCTCAGAAGCTTTTTGACAGGCTTCTTCAATAACCTCTACTGGCGTATTGAGAACTGCGACCATCTTGCCAGAGCCAGCAGGAGCCGCTTCTTCCATAAAAACTCCACGCTTAGCTACCAAGGAAACCGCATCTTCAAAATCCAAGGCACCGCTGGCTACTAAGGCAGAGTATTCTCCAAGTGACAAACCAGCAACCATATCAGGCTGATAGCCCTTTTCTTTCAATAAACGATAGATAGCAACTGAAGTCGCTAAAATAGCTGGTTGCGTATAGCGAGTCTGATTGAGTTTTTCTTCTTCTGTATCAATAAGATGACGCAAATCATAACCAAGCACCTGACTTGCTTGATCAATCGTTTTTTTGACAATCGGATACTGATCATAGAAATCCCGTCCCATACCTAGATACTGGGCACCTTGGCCAGCAAATAAAAAGGCTGTTTTAGTCATTTCTTACAACTCCTGCCCAACGAGAGGCTTCTTCTTGAATTTTCTTAGCTGCTCCGTAATACAAATCTTTTAGGATTTCTTCAACAGTTTCTTCTTTGGAAACAAGCCCTGCAATTTGACCTGCCATAACAGATCCACCATCCACATCTCCCTGAACAACTGCTTTGGCTAGAGCACCTGCTCCCATTTGTTCAAAAATTTCCAAATCTGGATTTTCTTGTTTAAAGGCATCTTTTTCAGCCTGTTCAAAATCACGAGTCAACTGATTTTTAATCGCACGAACAGCATGTCCAAAGTGTTGAGCTGAAATCGTAGTATCAATATCTCTAGCTTTTAAAATTTTCGCCTTATAATTTGGATGGGCATTAGACTCTTTTGCAACGACAAAACGCGTTCCAACCTGAACAGCTTCTGCACCTAGCATAAAGCCAGCCGCAGCACCTTCACCATCCGCAATCCCTCCTGCAGCAATAACAGGAATAGATACAGCAGCAGCAACCTGGCGCACCAAGGTCATGGTTGTTAATTTCCCAATGTGTCCTCCAGCTTCCATTCCTTCTGCAATAACGGCGTCCGCACCGATTTTTTCCATGCGTTTAGCTAGGGCAACACTTGGTACAACAGGAATAACCGTAATACCAGCTTCATGGAAACGTTCCATGTATTTGCTTGGATTTCCTGCGCCTGTTGTAACTACCTTAACCCCTTCCTCGATAACGAGGTCTACAATATCTTCCACAAAGGGAGACAAGAGCATGATGTTGACACCAAAGGGTTTATCAGTCAATGATTTGATTTTATCAATATTTGCCTTGACAACTTCTTTAGGGGCATTCCCCCCACCGATAATCCCTAGTCCTCCAGCCTTGGAAACAGCTCCTGCCAAATCACCATCAGCAACCCAGGCCATTCCTCCTTGAAAAATAGGATAATCAATGTTCAATAATTCTGTAATACGTGTTTTCATAGTGCCTCCATCGTTTCTTGCTTACGTAATAGTTCGATACCGTCATAATTTGAAAATCAAACTATTGCCTAAACAAGAGGGAGCGGGTTTCCCTACTCCTTCTATCTTATATTCTGCTTATTTTGTTTGCTCTTCAACGTAGGCAACCAAGTCACCAACTGTTTTCAAGTCATCTTCTGCTTCGATTTGGATATCAAAAGCATCTTCGATTTCTGAGATTACTTGGAACAAGTCCAATGAATCTGCGTCCAAATCATCAAAAGTTGATTCAAGTGTTACTTCTGATGCGTCTTTTCCAAGTTCTTCAACGATAATTTCTTGTACTTTTTCAAATACTGCCATGATAGGACTCCTTTAAAATAAATAGTTTTTTATAACAATGTGTTCACCACATGATTACCTAAATTGTAAGAATGAGCGTGCCCCAGGTCAAGCCTCCACCGAAGCCTGATAGCAGAACAGTCTGGCTACCATCTAAACGGATGAGACCTTGTTCTACACACTCTGAAAGTAAAATCGGGATACTTGCTGCACTGGTATTGCCATATTCCATCATATTGGCTGGAATTTTATCTCGGTTAACACCGATTTTTCTAGCCATCTTATCCAAAATACGGTCATTAGCCTGATGAAGTAGCAGATAATCCAAGTCTGTCGCCTCTATAGGAGATTCATCAATAGTCTGCTTGATAGACTTGGCTACATCCCGAATAGCAAAATCAAAGACTGCGCGCCCATCCATCTTCAAAAATGAATCTGCATTTTCTTGATCTGAAAACGGAGAATGTAAGCCTGAATGTCCATAAGTTAGACACTCGCTACGACTCCCATCACTATTGAGACTCTCTGCCAAAAAATGCTCTTGCTCGCTAGCTTCTAACAAGACACCACCAGCACCATCTCCAAACAAAACAGCTGTTGATCGGTCTGACCAATCGACTGCTTTAGAGAGGGTTTCACTACCAATCACCAAGCCTTTTTGAAAGCGACCAGAAGCGATAAACTTTTCAGCAGTTGAAAGAGCAAATACAAATCCACTACAAGCAGCTGTTAGGTCAAAAGCAAAGGCCTTATTAGCACCAATATTAGCTTGTATACGAGCAGCTGTAGAGGGCATCATCGAATCAGGAGTAATGGTAGCTAGAATGATAAAATCCAACTCCTCTCCTGTGACTCCAGCTTTTGCCATCAGTTTCTTAGCAACCTCTGTAGCCAAATCACTAGTAGATTCTGTTCTTGAAATATGCCTTTGTCGTATTCCCGTCCGACTTGAAATCCACTCATCATTGGTATCCATAATCTGAGCCAAATCATGATTTGTAACCACTTGCTCTGGCACATAATGAGCAACCTGGCTTATTTTTGCAAAAGCCATTATTTCAAATCCTCCAAAAATTGATAAAGATTGGTCAAACCTTTGCTCATAACCTCAATTTCTTGCTTACTCATACCATCAATGATTTTTTCAACCATGGCCTTGTGGAAGCGTTTATGTAGCCTATGAACCAAGCGACCTTTCTTTGTCAAATGCAGATGCACCACACGTCGATCATGTTCTGAACGAATGCGTTCAATGTAACCCTTGCGTTCGAGATTATTCAAACTAGTCGTAACTGTCCCAAGAGTCACCATCAACTCTTTCGACACTTGACTTGGTGTCACATCTGGGAATTTCCCAATCACATCAATCGTATGCATTTCTTTGATGGAGATATCCTTGAAACGACTACCCCTCAAGCTAACTTCCTCAATAACGAGGACATTGTTAAATATAGACGTTAAATATTCATTAATTCGTTGGTAGTCCAATCTTTCCTTCCCTCCTTTTCAAAAAAACTTTTAGAATCAAAACATTTGACAAGAGAATTATATCAAACTTCAAAGAATGGTGCAAGTATTTTTTTATTTTCCTGTAAATTTAGGTCGTCTTCTTTCCGAATGAGCCCGAACTCCCTCTTTGAAATCCTCTGTTTGGGCCAAAGATTCCTGTAGCTTCAATTCTAAAGCAGCATAATCTTGCCAATCTTTAAATTGGCTCTCCCAAACCAACTTCTTGATGGCTGCATAGGAATTAGCTGATCCGCGTCTCAATTTTTTAAGAAGCTGTTCTCTAGTCTGTTCAAGTTTATCAGCTTCACAGACACGGTAAACCAGGCCCCACTCTAGAGCTTTTTCTGCATTCAAAGCCTCACCTGTCATAGCTAATTGAGCAGCACGCGTCACACCAATACTTCGACTCAAGAGATGAATTCCTCCTGCATCCGGAGCCAAGCCAACTCCAACAAAGGCTTGGATAAATTTAGCCTTATCCGTTGCCAGACAGAAATCTGCAGCAACAGCCATATTTGCTGCGGCACCTGCAACTGCCCCATCAACCTCCATCAAGACAGGTTTAGCAATTTGCTTGATTTTATAAGAAATAGTATTGACCAATTCTGCGATTTTCGTCAATGATGGAATATCATCCTCATCCACTGCTCGCTTCATCTCTACCAAATCTCCCCCAACTGAAAAGACTTTGCCATTCGCGTTGATTAAGACAAAATGCACAGCTGGATCCTCTTCTGCCAAAGTCAGGGCTTCTAAAATCTCCTCACACATGAGAATATGAAAACCATTCGCGACCTCAGGACGATTTAACGTAAGGATTGCCAAATCCTCTTTAAGCTGATAAATAATGTGTTCCATCTGGACTCCTTTTTTATTTTATAAGCAGTTTAAATTATTTCATTTTCAAAGTATATCTTTTTTAGGAGCAGAAAGCAAGAAAAAATCAACTGAAAGTGTCTCAGCCGATTAGAAAGGCTCGCTTTATACTAGAACGCATCTTATTTTCTTCATTGAAAAAAGACTTTCTTTCTGCTATAATCGTATAAAATACTTACTTTAGGAGTTCTTATGAAGGTTGTTAAATTTGGAGGTAGCTCTCTTGCCTCTGCTAGTCAATTAGAAAAAGTTTTAAACATCGTAAAAAGCGATTCAGAGCGTCGTTTTGTAGTTGTTTCTGCACCTGGGAAACGCAATACCGAAGATACTAAGGTTACGGATGCCTTGATTAAATACTACCGCGACTATGTTGCTGGTAACGATATTAGCAAGAGCCAAAACTGGATTATTGACCGCTATGCTGCTATGGTTAGTGAACTAGGACTAAAACCTGCTGTTTTAGAAAAAATTTCTAAAAGCATTCGCGCCTTAGCCACTCTTCCTATTGATGAAAATGAATTTCTCTACGACACTTTTCTAGCAGCCGGTGAAAATAACAATGCTAAATTGATTGCTGCCTATTTTAACCAAAATGGGATTGATGCACGCTATGTGCACCCTCGAGAAGCTGGTATTGTGGTCACAAGTGAACCTGGTCATGCTCGAATCATTCCATCAAGTTATGACAAGATTGAGGAATTGACGAATGCAAATGAAGTCCTAGTCATTCCTGGTTTCTTTGGGGTTACCAAGGAAAATCAAATCTGTACCTTCTCACGTGGAGGCTCTGATATTACAGGTTCTATCATTGCTGCCGGTGTTAAGGCAGACCTCTATGAAAACTTTACAGACGTTGATGGTATCTTTGCAGCCCACCCTGGTATTATCCACCAACCACACTCGATTCCTGAGTTGACCTACCGTGAAATGCGTGAGTTGGCCTATGCAGGATTCTCAGTCCTTCATGATGAAGCTCTTCTACCTGCCTACCGTGGAAAAATTCCTCTAGTTATCAAGAATACCAACAATCCTGACCATCCAGGTACTCGTATTGTTTTAAAACACAGTAGTGATGAATTCCCAGTTGTGGGAATTGCTGGTGATTCTGGCTTTGTCAGCATCAACATGTCTAAATACCTCATGAACCGTGAGGTGGGATTTGGACGCAAGGTTCTGCAAATCCTTGAAGATCTTAACATCGGTTGGGAACATATGCCAACAGGTATCGACGATCTTTCAATCATCCTCCGTTCTCGCGAACTAACTCCTATCAAGGAAGAAGAAATCCTTCGTCAGTTGGTTCAAAAGGCTGAAGTAGACCATGCAGAAATCGAACACGACCTTTCTATCATTATGATTGTTGGTGAAAAGATGAAGAGCCATATCGGAGTAACTGCTACTGCGACACGCGCTCTATCTGAAAACAAGATCAACATCCAGATGATGTCGCAAGGTTCTAGTGAAGTTTCTATTATGTTCGTTGTCAATAAAGACCAAGAGAAAGCAGCAATCAAAGCCCTCTACAATGCCTTTTTCGGTGAAAGTAAGGAAGACTAACCATGGCCCAATCTCTTAACAAAACAGTGCTTCTCAATACAACAGGTACCTCCTACCTCTCTATAGCTGGGAAAGTTGGGAAATTTCTTGTCGGAGATCAGGCTCTGGAATTTTACCCAGATGTCAATGTCGAACAATTTATCCAGATTCCTTGGAGCCATATCAACCAGATTGGGGCCAATGTCACTGGGCGAAAAATCAGTCGCCACTTCGAAGTCTTTACAGACAGAGGAAAATTCCTCTTTGCTTCAAAAGACTCAGGTGCCATTCTCAAAATTGCTCGTGAAAAACTGGGCAATGACAAGGTCGTGAAACTTCCGACTCTGCTCCAGACCATTGGTCAAAAATTTAAAAATCTATTTGCAAAAAAGTAGAAACTTTAGTATAATCATAGCAACGGATAAGTAGGTTATCTTCTTCTTTCAGAAAGTCTGCGGGTGCTGCGAGCAGATAGGAGGGATAGGTGAAATTCTACCGTTAGTAACAATTACATACACAATCAAGTGCACACCTGTGAAGTTGGATGGAACCGTGGCCCTGCCACTCCAACGCTTTGTCAGGTGTGCTTTTTTCATAAAGGAGTTCTTATGTTAGATATTAAACGTATTCGTACAGACTTTGATGCTGTCGCTGAAAAATTAGCTACACGTGGTGTAGATGCTGCTATCTTAAATGAGATGAAAGAAATCGATGCTAAACGTCGTGACATCTTGGTCAAGGTTGAAACTTTAAAAGCAGAACGTAACACAGTTTCTGCTGAGATTGCCCAAGCTAAGCGCAACAAGGAAAATGCAGATGACAAGATTGCTGCCATGCAAAACCTATCTGCTGAAGTCAAAGCCTTGGATGCTGAATTGGCAGAAATCGATGCTAAATTGACAGAATTTACCACTACTCTTCCAAACATCCCAGCTGACAGCGTTCCTGTTGGAGCTGACGAAGATGACAATGTGGAAGTTCGCCGTTGGGGGACTCCACGCGAGTTTGACTTCGAGCCAAAAGCTCACTGGGATCTTGGTGAAGACCTTGGTATCCTTGACTGGGAACGCGGTGGTAAGGTAACAGGAGCTCGCTTCCTCTTCTATAAAGGACTCGGTGCTCGTTTGGAACGTGCCATCTACAACTTTATGTTGGATGAACATGGAAAAGAAGGCTATACTGAAGTCATCACACCTTACATGGTTAACCATGATTCTATGTTTGGTACTGGTCAATATCCAAAATTCAAGGAAGATACTTTTGAACTCAGCGACAGCAATTATGTCCTTATTCCTACAGCTGAAGTTCCTCTAACAAACTACTACCGTGATGAAATCCTGGACGGTAAAGACCTGCCAATCTACTTCACTGCTATGAGCCCATCATTCCGTTCTGAGGCTGGTTCAGCTGGTCGTGATACTCGTGGCTTGATTCGTTTGCACCAATTCCACAAGGTTGAAATGGTTAAATTTGCCAAACCAGAAGAATCTTACGAAGAATTGGAAAAAATGACAGCCAACGCTGAAAACATTCTTCAAAAACTCAACCTTCCATACCGTGTCGTTGCTCTCTCTACTGGAGATATGGGCTTCTCAGCAGCTAAGACTTACGATTTGGAAGTTTGGATTCCAGCGCAAAATACCTACCGTGAAATCTCAAGCTGTTCAAATACAGAAGATTTCCAAGCTCGTCGTGCCCAAATCCGTTACCGTGATGAAGCAGATGGCAAGGTTAAATTACTCCACACCTTGAACGGTTCTGGACTTGCAGTTGGACGTACAGTGGCTGCTATTCTTGAAAACTACCAAAATGCAGATGGTTCTGTGACCATCCCAGAAGCACTTCGTCCATACATGGGTGGAGCTGAAGTTATCAAACCATAAAAAATAAGGTTTAGCTATTTCTAGCTAGACCTTTTTTCGTAACCAAATCAGATAAGCACCTAAAACAAAGAACAAAATAGTTAGACACATAACGGTTTCAGCCAGTACCAGATAATCCAGAAATGGAAGTTTCAAGATTCCCTGAGCCATCTTGAGCGAGGTAGCCGTGATAATAGTTGGGAAGGTGAGGGCTGAAAAGGCTGGTTGAAAGCCATGTTTTAAAATGTTGGGCAGGCGAGTCAAAACAAAGAAAAAGAAGGATTGAGAAGCCAAGATCATGACGATCAAGATCCAAGTAGGTAGGTTGACTCCTCCTACCCGAACTAGGGATGCCAAGAGTAGAGAGAAAGGAGCGCAGTAGATTCCTTCTTGTCCAAGCAAGGCTACGGGGAGTGGTTGTTTCTTTAAATCACTATAAATAAGGGGATAGAGATAGAAGGTTAGGAGAAAACCAAAACTCAAGGTCGCATAGGCAATTTCGATGATACCTACAAGAGGATAGGTCAAGGCAGCCACTGCTATCCCCACATAGAGAACCGTCCAGCTTGGAGTAGCATGAACCCTCCACCCCGGACAGGCAAATTTAATGGTAAAACCAGCAATCAGGGCTACATCCAAGAGAAATGAAAACCACCAGAGTCCTTGCGCTACCAAAGGAAGATGAGGGAAGACGCGAAAAACATAAGTCGATAAAATCATCCCAGCCATGGGAAAAGTCGCCATTCCTGACAAAAGAGGAGGTTTGGTCAATTCTTGCTTGGTTTCTTTCCAATTAAAGAGATGAAGAATAAGAAAGAATATCCACAAAATTAAACCTGTCAGACTAAATAGATGGGACAGAACCGGCAACGTATCTAAAATAAGATTTCCAGCTCCTGCTAAACCTAGCAAACATCCAGAAAATACCAAGGGGAGTTTTTTCATTCTAACCTCCAATAATCATGTTAGTTTCAGTATAGCATAAAAGCGCTTAAATGAGGGGATAAAAAATGAAGTCAAATTATTTCAGACTTCATTTTACTCAGATATGAATTAAGCATAAGGTTGCAATTCTGGGTTAATTGGGGTATTGGCTAGGTTGTTGGCATAGTTACAGAGGCTTGCTAGGCTGACACCAAGAACCACATCCAAGGCATTTTGTTGAGTGTATCCAGCTTCTAGAAACTCAGCCAAGGCTTCATCTCCTACACGTCCCTTGGTATTGATTACAGCCAAGGTAAACTTAGCTAGGGTGTCCAATTTAGGATCTGTTTCAATTGGAGTGCGATTGCGAAGGGCTTGCAGAAGGTCATCATTCATCTGGATTTGTTTGATGGAAAAAGCTGTGTGACCTGCCACGCAGAAAGCACAACCATTAGTTACAGCTGCCGTGATTTGCACCACTTCACGCTCAACTGGTGTCAGGCTATTGCGACGGTTGATGGCTCCGACAGTTCTGTAGGCTTCTAAGGCGGTAGGTGCATTAGCCAAGAGACCGATTAGGTTGGGAATATAGCCATTGTTATCTTTTTCTACTGTTTCAAGAACTTCTTTTACTTCTGATGGTGCTGATTCGACTGTATGGATAGTAAATGTTGTCATCATAAAACCTCTTTTCATGTTGTTGAAATCTAGTCTATCACAGATTCTATACCGTGTATAATATATATTTTAAATTACACTGATAGAAATTTTTTATGAAAGCAAAAAAATCACACGAGCTGTGTGATTTCATTATTTGTCAAAATACTTTTTAGTCTCAGCAATAACGACTGGCGATAAAACTAAGAGGGCAATCAAATTTGGCAGAGCCATCAAGGCATTGACAATATCTGCGATAATCCAAACCATATCCAACTCGATAAATCCTCCCAACAAGACCATGAGTACAAAGACCACACGGTAGAGCCAGATAAAGCGAACCCCAAAGAGGAACTCGAAACAGCGTTCTCCATAATAGTTCCAACCTAGAATCGTTGTAAAGGCAAAGAGTACAAGGAAGATGGTCAAGAGAGCAGGTCCAAAGTGTGAAAAGACTGTTGAGAAGGCTGACTGAGTCAAGGCAACCCCATTTAAGTCACCACTCCAAACACCAGTCACCAAGATGGTCAAACCAGTCAGAGTACAGATAATGAGGGTGTCAATAAAGGTTCCTGTCATGGAAATCAAACCTTGCTCTACTGGTTCGTTTGTCTTAGCTGCAGCAGCTGCAATGGGAGCAGAACCCAGACCAGATTCGTTTGAGAATACACCACGCGCCACACCGTTTTGAATAGCCATCCGAATGCTAGCACCGGCAAATCCACCTACCGCAGCAACAGGACTAAAAGCGGATGTCAAGATTAAAGCGATTGTGGCAGGGATTTTCCCAATATTAAAGAAAATAACTGTCAGAGTTCCTAAAATATAAATGATAGCCATAAAAGGAACAACAGTAGTTGAAACCTTTGAAATGGACTTGAGTCCACCAAAGACTGCAATTGCTACAAATACAGACAACACAAGAGCTGTGATGGCTGGCGAAATAGTTGTTGTATTTTGGATAGATTCTGTAATCGAGTTGACCTGGGTGAAGGTTCCGATTCCCAACAAAGCTACTAGCACACCTGCCAGGGCAAAGAAGATAGCAAGGGGACGCCACTTTTCTCCCATCCCTAGAAGGATATAGTGCATGGGACCTCCCGCTACTGCACCATGGTCGTCCTTGGTACGGTATTTGATAGCTAGTAGTCCTTCCGCATACTTGGTAGCCATCCCAAAGAAAGCCGCCATCCACATCCAAAAGAGAGCTCCTGGTCCACCGACCTTGATAGCTGTCGCCACCCCGATAATATTTCCCGTACCAACTGTCGCTGCTAGGGCTGTACACAAGGCCGCAAAGCTGGATACATCGCCATGCCCCTTGTCCTTAGTAAAAATAAGCTGGAAGGCCTTGGGCAGACGCAAAACCTGCAAGAGGCCTAGACGGGCAGTTAGGTAAATCCCTGTCCCGACTAAGAGAATCAAGAGGGGTGGGCCCCAAGCAAAAGCATCAATTGATTTAAGCAATTCTAACATTTCCTTCTCCTATCTTTTCAACCCCAAAAGAAAGAGCACATGCAAGATACATGTACTCTGGAATGCTTAGATAAATGCTAAAAAGCGGTCTATCCTAGCTCTGTCCTTTTACCTGAGAGTTTGAGCAGTTGCCTGCCTTGCCCCTTCGGTGCCTTTACGGTCTCTCCAGAGTTCCGTCCATTTACAGTCATGGAAAATCAAACGATTCCCCACTTCTATTAAACTTCATTCGGTGTTGGTATTTAATTGATTCTTATTTTACAAAAAATGTTGGCTTTTGTCAATGTGTTTATTAGTAAAAATTAGTTCAACAGTTTTTACTTTATAAAGTCCAAAATACTGCTATCCTTTAAAAGTGACAATAGTCGCACCACTGCCTCCAGCATTTTGTGGGGCATAGCCAAAACTCTTGACGTGTTTGTTTCTTTGTAGGTATTTGGTGACACCTTCACGGATGACACCTGTTCCGATACCATGGATGATATCAACTTGAGCCATATTATTAAGCAAGGCTTGGTCGATAAAGGCATCTAGCTCATTCATGGCCTCTTCATAACGTTTGCCTCGAAGGTCCAGTCTGGCTTGTGGGCCACGACCAGAAGTTCGTTTCACGACATTGACTTGTTTCTTCTTGACTTGCTTTTCTTGCTGGGCTTGAACAAGGTCAAATTCTTTCTCTTCCAAGGTCATCTTAATCAAGCCAACTTGGGCTTCCCAGCGGCCGTCCTTGAGTTGACTGGTCAAGGTGCCACGCTG
Source organism: uncultured Streptococcus sp. (assembly GCA_963523355.1). Lineage (GTDB taxonomy): Bacteria > Bacillota > Bacilli > Lactobacillales > Streptococcaceae > Streptococcus. The sequence goes on along the minus strand of CAURCY010000001.1, from coordinate 4,668 downwards.
TCCGTAACTGAGAACAACGATATCATCTCCCACCTTTGGAGCTCGTTTTTTCTTGGCCTTTTGAAGGACTTTGTTTTTAGACAAATCTACTTTTTCAGGAGCCAATTTTTTCAACTTGGCCTTGGCTTCAATAATTTCGTGGGGCTTGAGTTGAGATTTACTATGGAGATTCTTGAGAATCTGGTCACTTTCACTTAGGGCCATATCCACAATCTCAGCAGCCTGTTCACGCGCCTTGTTAAGCTCGGTTTCCTTTTCACGATTTAACTCATTGTAGAGTTTTTTGAGCGCTCGGTTCATCTTGAGATTTTCTTGCTCCACCTCACGGATATTGTCCAAGCGTTTGCGACTCTCTAGCGTCTGCTCTTCCAGTTGCTCAATAATCCGATTGACATCATTGTCCTGATCGACCTGCTGACTGGCATCTCCTACGATAACTTCAGATAGTCCTAGACGTTTGGCAATTTCAAAGGCATTGCTTCGGCCAGGAACACCCTGCATAAAGCGATAAGTCGGGCGTAGAGTTGCAGTATCAAACTCCATGCTGGCATTTTGCACAAAGGCTGTCTCAATACCGTAGGCCTTGAGTTCTGGATAGTGGGTCGTCGCCATGGTCTTGACTTGACGCAGACGAAGGTCTTCCAGAATAGCCATGGCAAGAGCAGCTCCTTCTTGAGGGTCTGTACCAGCTCCCAACTCATCCAAGAGTAAAAGTGAATGTTGGTTAACCTTGCCAAGAATATCCACAATATTGGTCATATGGCTAGAGAAGGTAGACAAACTCTGCTCAATAGATTGCTCATCGCCAATATCAGCAAAAATTTCTTCAAAAATACCAACACGACTTCCCTTATCTGCCAAAATCGGCAAACCAGATTGAGCCATAACCTGCGTCAATCCGAGAGTTTTAAGCATAATGGTCTTCCCACCTGTATTGGGACCTGTAATAACAATCGCTGTTAAATCTTGACCAAAATGAACATCATTTGCGACGGCATTTTTGACCAAAGGATGGCAGACATGGAGCAGTTGAATCTCCTGATTTTCTGACAGCTGAGGAACGACTGCTTGCCTTTCTTGGATAAAGCGGACCTTGGCACGAATCAAGTCCAGATGGCCGATAATCCAAGCATCATTGGCAATCTCAGCCGCATGAGGGCGGACACGTTCAGAAATTTCTTGGAGAATGCGAAGCATTTCATAGCGCTCATCTGCTCGCAGACTGGCAATTTCTTCGCTCAGTTTGACCACCTCACGGGGTTCGATATAGACGGTGTTTCCGCTGGCAGAAATATCATGAACAACACCTGCAATCTTATTACGGTAGGTGTTTTTGACTGGTAAAACCTGACGACCATTTCTACTGGCAACAATCGCTTCCGTCAACATCTGCGCTTTCTGCTTGAGCAGGTCTTGTAAAACATCGCGTACCTGACTCTCGCTATCATGGATTTTTCGACGGATGCGCGCCAATTCTTCACTGGCAAAATTTTCAATGAAACCTGCATCATTAAAGGCTTGGAGATTTCCTTGTAATTGTGGAAAATCATGTAATTTCTCAAACCAAAGGGCTAATTCTTCCAAGCTGACATTTTCCAGATTGGCATAAAAACTTTGCAGTTCTCTGCTAGAAAGAAGCACGCGCTTCAAGAGTAGGAACTCCTCGATATTGAGGTCTGCCCCCATCTCCAACCGCTTGCAGACTCCTGCGATTTCCTTGGTTGCAAGAATGGTAAAATGCGGTTGCTCGACAAAGAGAGCCTGCATTTCCTTCATCTCAGCAAAAGCCTGTTTGATTTTATCCGCTTTGGCAGTCGGAGCTAGCTGTCTCAATTGCTCCAAGCCCTGCTCGGTCAACAAATGAGGCTCAAACAAGGCCTTAACCTTATTGAACTCTAATGTTTCTAATATTTTCTTGTTCATCTTTATTTCCTTATCTTTGAATGTCTATGTGTATTATACTCAATGAAAATCAAAGAGTAAACTAGGCAGCTAGCCGCAGGTTGCTCAAAACACCGTTTTGAGGTTTTGGATAGAACTGACGAAGTCAGCTCAAAATACTGTTTTGAGGTTGCAGATGGAAGCTGACGTGGTTTGAAGAGATTTTCGAAGAGTATTAGCTTTTTACATTCTGATAGATTCTAGTCAATCTGTAAACAAAGGGCGAGGAAAACTCCTGCCCTTTTTATCCGATTAAATTTGTCACCCAGATTTGTTTGAGCCAACTGGTTGTTACTGGTATGCTCTGGATGATGTGTTTTGCGACGATACTCTTTTCAAGAGGATTTTGTATAGCTGCCATGGGGATGGTCGCCAAGATTGTCAAGGCCATTTGCAAGACAAATAAGGTCACCAACATGGACAAGATACCTGCTGAAACTTGGAACAACTTACCACCCAGTTTTTTACTAGGAATTAAGTGTAAGAGGAGACCAAGCAAACGACCGATGCTATAGACAATCCCAAATACAAGCAAGTAGCCGATACCTGCGTAAAAGACCTTATCCAACTGAAAGAGTTGATCCGATGGGAAAAAGAAAGTCCCCTGACCTTCCTGCGGATTTGCATAAGGGAGCAATAAATGGAATTGCTCTCCCAGCCTCTTGTAAAACTGGCCAGCCACAAAAGCAGATGCCATGGCTGAAATCAGGTAATAAACCTGTAAGAGCAGGCCTCTCCGATAGCCGATATAAAATCCCCAAGCCAAGACCAATAGAAGAAGGAGTGAAATCATAAGGAATCCTCAATCTTGCTCTGTTCTTGCTTACAAGTCACAAGCTTGTGACGGAGTTCTTCTAATTCTTGCTCCTTATCATCAAATTCAATCTCACGGCTGAGCTGAGTTGATAAACAGTTGACTGCCAACAAAAGAGCGATTGTTTCATCATCTGCACTAGGCATTTGTTCTTTAATTGCTTGGTATTTTTCTGTCGCAACCTTAGCGATTTCCTCCATAAAAAGGTTATCATGCTCGCTTGTCAAGGTTAATGATTTTTTCCCGAATGTAAATTTGAATCGATTTAGATTTGCCATAAAATTCACCTCACGATATTATACCAAAATTCGCTAATTTTGTCAGTTTTTACAAATTTGCCTGCTTTTATGGTACAATAGAAACTATGGCAAGTATAACACTCACACCAAGTGAAAAGGAGATTCAGGCTTTTCTTGAACACTATCAAACCAGTCTGGCTCCCAGCAAGAATCCCTATATTCGCTACTTTTTGCGACTACCTCAAGCAACGGTTTCTATCTATACTTCTGGAAAGGTCTTGCTTCAGGGTGAAGGAGCTGAGAAATATGCTAGTTTCTTTGGCTATCAAGTTGTAGAGGAAAACAGGGGACAAAATTTCCCTTTAATTGGGACAGATGAGGTGGGAAATGGTTCCTACTTTGGTGGGCTTGCAGTTGTGGCTTCCTTTGTCACACCTGACCAGCATGCCTTCTTGCGAAAACTCGGTGTGGGGGATTCCAAAACTCTGGCCGACCAAAAGATCCGTCAGATTGCCCCTATCCTCAAAGAAAAAATCCAGCACCAGGCACTGCTTCTCTCACCAAGCAAGTACAACGAGGTCATCGGAGACCGCTACAACGCTGTTTCTGTTAAGGTAGCCCTCCATAACCAGGCTATCTATCTCCTTCTTCAAAAAGGTATTCAGCCTGAGAAAATTGTGATTGATGCCTTTACCAGTGCTAAAAATTATGACAAGTACTTGGCACAAGAGGCCAATCGTTTCAGCAAGCCTATCAGCTTAGAAGAAAAGGCTGAGGGCAAATACTTGGCTGTCGCAGTTTCTTCTATCATTGCGCGTGATCTCTTTCTGGAAAATCTTGAAAATCTGGGACGAGAACTGGGCTATCAACTTCCAAGTGGAGCTGGAACGGCTTCTGACAAGGTGGCTAGCCAGATTTTACAAGCCTATGGTATGCAGGGACTCAATTTCTGCGCCAAACTGCACTTTAAAAATACTGAAAAAGCGAAAAAACGCTTAGAAAGGTAAGTTATGAATTCATTTAAAAATTTCTTAAAAGAGTGGGGATTGTTCCTCCTAATTCTGTCATTACTAGCTTTAAGTCGTATCTTTTTTTGGAGTAATGTCCGCGTAGAAGGGCATTCCATGGATCCTACCCTAGCGGATGGCGAAATCCTCTTTGTTGTCAAACACCTCCCTATTGACCGATTTGATATCGTGGTTGCCCATGAGGAAGATGGCAATAAGGACATCGTCAAACGTGTCATCGGAATGCCTGGCGACACCATCCGTTACGAAAACGATAAACTTTACATCAATGATAAAGAGACAGATGAGCCTTACCTAGCTGACTACATCAAACGCTTCAAGGACGACAAACTCCAAAGCACCTACTCAGGCAAGGGCTTTGAAGGAAATAAAGGAACTTTCTTTAGAAGTATCGCTCAAAAAGCCCAAGCCTTCACAGTTGATGTCAACTATAACACCAACTTTAGCTTTACTGTCCCAGAAGGAGAATACCTTCTCCTCGGAGACGACCGCTTGGTTTCAAGTGACAGTCGTCACGTAGGTACTTTTAAAGCAAAAGATATCACAGGGGAAGCTAAATTCCGCTTCTGGCCAATCACCCGTATCGGAACATTTTAAGAGACCTAAGAGGCCGAGAATCACCAATCTCAGCCTCTTCTTCTATCGT